>NZ_LZPJ01000089.1:0-70601 GCF_001729365.1 Acinetobacter sp. YK3 | reverse complement strand
TATCTAAATAATATAAAAAAGATTAAAAAATGAGAAGAAGCAAGACTCATTCATGTCTGAACATGCTTCGTCGGCATAATAATTTTTATCTATAAGGAGCTTTATTTTTTATCCTTCATCTGTTGATGGAGGGCATCTGTTGTTTTTATTTGAAGACTAGAAAGGGAGTGGCAGTCAGTTTCTAAAGAATAATTGTATTAAATAGAAGAAGTAAAACCCAAATCTTGGCGAGTATGAGGCGCTGGAGAACAGAATGAAAAAGATGGCAGCATTTTTACTGGTTTTAATTGGACTCGGTATGGTGGCGATGTATTTACAGCCAACCAAGTCAATGGTGAATACAACGGTTTATCAAGAGCGTCCGAGTCATTCGGAAACAACCCAAATACAAGAAGTGGAGGTAAAAACCAAGCAAGCAACCAATTCAACGCTAGACAACCTATCGGATACTTCTCAACAAGAACCAGAATTTTATGACACGAAAAGTGATCCTTCGCTACAGCCGATTGATCCAGCGACTGATCCTGCAAACGAAATTAAACAGCTTTAAATCATCAGGGTTTCTTTTTAAGAAACCAGACAATAAAACCATTCTTAATTTGAGAATGATGGAGATGAAAAGTGAACAATAAAATTTTAATATTTATCGGTTTATCTGTTTTTTGTATAACGACAACCTCTGCTGCAACACTCAATTCGGCTCAGCTTAAACAGCGATTCAACGCTGCTGCTGTCAACAAAATCACCCAAGGAAAAATTGATATTAATGCATTGGTGAGCAATGAATCGAATGACTTAATTATTGAATATGATCTAAATACTGAAAATACGCTGTCAGATCCAGCACAGCGAGATTTTATTGCGGATAGTAAAAATCGATTTAAAAATAGATGGATCAGAACAGCAGGTTTTCAGACGCTGCGAGAATTTAATGGTTTGCCTTTGGGTTTATACCGGATTCAAAATCGTGAAACTCTAGCCCAAATTTTAAATGACCCTATGGTAAAAGGGGTGTATCCCAACCGTAGAAATACGACCACCACGATTGAAAGTTTAGCTTTAATTAACCAGCCGCAAGCGGCAAACAATGGTTTTACAGGTGCGGGAACCAGCGTGGCAGTGATTGATACAGGTGTGAATTATAAGCATGCTGACTTTGGCTGTACTGCGGTCAATACACCTGCTTCAAGCTGTCGGGTCGTCTATAGTTTTGATAGTGCACCGAATGATAATCAGCTCGACAATAATGGGCATGGCAGTAATGTTTCAGGCATTGTGGCAAAAGTAGCACCTCAAACCAAGATCATTGGTATTGATGCGTTTCGAACAGTAGTGACCAATGGGCAACAACAGAATATTGCCTATGACAGTGATATTCTGGCTGGATTGAATTGGACGGTCAATAATGCAAGAACTTATAACATTAAAGCGGTTAACCTGAGTTTAAGTGTTCCTGGACGTAAATATACGTCTGAATGCCGCAATAGTAGTTATAGTACTGCTTTTTCCAGAGCACGGAATGCAGGTGTCATTGCAGTCGTTGCTGCGGGGAATGATGCCTATGCTGATGGTATTGCTTCACCTGCATGCGTGACTGGTGCAGTACGGGTCGGTGCAGTTTATGATTCGAATCTGGGAGCAGTCAATACATCTGTGTGCAACGATGCGACCACTCAGGCTGACCAAATTGCTTGTTTTAGTAATGGTGGCTCTCTGGTCACACTTGTTGCGCCGGGCGCGATGATTACAGCAGGCGGTTATCGGATGGGAGGAACATCACAAGCCACTCCTCATGTCGCAGGCGCAATTGCTGTATTGCGGGCAAATAATGTAAGACCATCAGAAACCATTAACCAAAGCATTAACCGTTTAAAAGTAACGGGTAAAACTGTCAGGGATGCACGAACAGGTTTAATTTTTCCACGTATCGATTTACTCGCGGCAACCAGTGGACTCAGTCTGAATTAAACTTATTTTATAAGTTCAAGATTGATCCCAAGCATCGTTTAAAAGCCATCACTCGTTACAGCTCGTAGTCATCGATGTAACGAGTTTTTTATGGAATTAATGGCACTGTGCCAGATTATTCGCACTGAAATTACTTTGCAGTTTCTTGAAATTTGCCTGTATAGCAGGATCATCAATGTCAAAAGCTGTTGAGGTATTGGCTGAAACAAGCGTGGTATGTTGGGTCGATGAACTCGCTGAAATTAATCCTGAATGGTTAAAGGTCCAGTGCTCTATCGCTTGTCCACCATCAAAATATCCCGTGAATTCAATAACGCAATTTTTGTCCTGTTTCATCAGTTTCGCAATATTGCCTTCTGTTGTTGGAGAAGCACCAATATTTTTAACCTGTTCCAGACTTTGCGCTGAATTTGGATTCGGATTCTGAAAAGTGGAGCAAGCTGTGAAACTCATTCCACCAAATATCGAAATAAAAATAATTTTAAATGGGCGACGCACCATGGGCAAAATTCCAGTCCTATGAAATTATGATTTTAGTGTGTGGTCTAGGGGCGTGAAGTTCAATGCATGTTTTGAGATAACTCTGTAAATTTTAAGCTTATTTTTTTAAATAAATCCAATAGTAATGCTGCTTAGCAAATTGTGTCAGAAATGACCCGATAAAAGGCCTGTCTTGATAATGAACATGCTGAGGGTTAATGCCATAGTGTTGTCGATATAAAAAGAGGGAAAAAGAGCGCATGAATATGAAATCGAAGGCTATACCGTTTCATCGGGTCATTGTCATTGGTGGTGGTTTTGCGGGATTAGGGGCCGCGATCAAACTGAAAGAAGCAGGCATTCATGATTTTATCTTGCTTGAGAAAGCGGATGAGCTGGGTGGCGTATGGCGTGAAAATACCTATCCCGGTTGTGCCTGTGATGTGCCTTCGGCGTTATATTCCTATTCTTTTGAACCGAATCCTTCGTGGAGTCGAGTGTTCGCTGGACAGGCTGAAATCAAACAATATTTGCAAAATACCGCACAGAAATATCAGGTACTGCCGCATGTCTATTTTCAGCATGAGGCATTGGCAGCAAGCTGGTCAGATCAACAACAATGCTGGATTGTGCGTACTAATCAAGGCGAATTTCATACACAGTTTGCGATTATGGCGTGTGGCCCGATGCATGAGCCTGTCATTCCTGATGTGAACGGATTAAAAGATTTTAAAGGGGAAATTTTCCATTCTTCGCGTTGGCGGCATGATCTAGATTTAACTGGAAAACGCGTGGCTGTGATAGGCACGGGTGCATCTGCCATTCAGTTTATTCCCCAAATTCAACCTTTGGTAAAGCAACTGACAGTCTTTCAACGAACGCCACACTGGGTTTTGCCGAAGTCGGATATGCCTTTGCCTCGTCCGATTCAGTCGGTTTTTAAATATCTACCTGTGGCCCAATCGCTTATGCGCGGTTCGGTATATGGCATTTTTGAGACGCTGAATGGCGGGTTGCAAAGTAATGCAGCGATGCAGCAAGTACAACGTATTGCTGAATTTCACATTAAACACGGAATTAAAGATGCTGAGCTACGCCGTAAAGTCACGCCGAATTATGTGATTGGTTGCAAGCGTATTCTCCAGTCCAATGAATGGTATCCTGCTTTGGCACAATCGAATGTTGAAGTGGTGGCCGCTGGTCTAAGTGAAGTCAAAGACAATCAATTATTTGCCAGTGATGGTCGCAGCGTAGAGGCAGATGTCATTATTCTCGGGACAGGTTTTGAAGTGGCTGAACCACCAATTGCCCAAAGAGTCTTTAACCGTCATGGTCAAAGCATGTCTGAGGTCTGGCAGGGCAGTCCAGAAGGTTATATGGGAACGATGGTGGCTGACTGTCCGAATGGATTTTTGATGTTTGGGCCAAACATTGCGGTGAGTTCTTCGGCTTTTATCATTATCGAAGCGCAACTCGCCTATATTATTGATGCGCTCAAACAGGCGATTCAGCAAAATATTCAAACCATTGAACCTGATCCTGTGCGGATGGCCCAGTTCAATCAACGTGTGCAAGACGCTTTAAAAACCACGGTCTGGAATAAAGGCGGCTGTCAGAGTTATTTCATTGATCGTAATGGACGCAACAGTACGGTATGGCCGTGGACGACATTTAAGATGCGCCAGCAACTCAGTCATTTTAATTTAAATGAATACCTGATTGATCGTCAGGTCGAACCACAGACCGAGCCTGTTTAAGCTAAAGCAAGATGGAAAAAAAACCCCTAGTATCTAGCTAGAGGTTTTTGTTTAATTTGATGAAGGTTGACTGAGTCCAGCACGCTCAATTGGAACATTTCCTTCATTGGTCCCGACGACTGCATCTTTGGTGTCTTGCCATTTTTTAGCCGTAAATTGTTTGGCTTTCTCTGCTTGTGTTTGAACAACTTCAGATTGTTCTTCAGTATATTTCTTGGTGTCTTGCCATCTTTCACTGATCTTTTGAGATGTGTTTTCAGATGCACCTTGAATTGAGTTGCCTAAGTTCTGCATGCCTTTACCTGTTTTATAAAGTAATACACGACCGATACTTGGGTTGTCGCCATAAGGCATCGCTTTTTCAGGTTCTGCATTTGATACAGTTGTTGTGGTGTTTGCTGTATCTGCTGCCCAGAGAGAAGACGAGGCCGCGAGAGCAGTGGTTAAACATAAGAGTTGTACTTTATTCATCATCTTTTCTGTCCTTTCAGCGATAGCGTCGCAATCGAGATTTTATATCTTATCGTTCGGTAGAAGAAAAGAGAGGGGATGATATGAAATTGATACAGTTATGTATAAAGGATGAATTTCTAGTGAGAAAGAATAAAGGGATCTATAAAAGATCCCTTTATTGAAGATGAGCTGAGAGCTTAACCCTGCAACACACTTACATCCGCAATTGCCGTGAATAAATCACGCAACTGAGCCAATAAACGTAAGCGGTTAGCTTTTAACTCTGCATCATCTGCCATAACCATTACACCTTCAAAGAAGGCATCGATTGGTGCACGAAGCGCAGCGAGCTTAGACAAGGCTTCTGTATAGTTACGTGCAGCAAGCAATGGCTGAACCACAGGCGTCAATGCTTGAAGTTCTGCATAAAGTGCTTTTTCAGCAGCTTCTACCAGATTCGCTTCAACCACAGCACCTTCAGGTGTCGCTTCTTTAGCAAGAATATTGGCAACACGTTTATTTGCCGCAGCTAATGCAGCCGCTTCTGGCAAGGTACGGAAATGATTGACCGCATTCACACGCTTGTCAAAATCAAGTGGAGATTTTGGCGCAAGCGCTTGAACCGCCTGAATCACATCAACTGCAACGCCTTGATCTTCATACTTGGCACGGTAACGACCTTCAAGGAAAGCAACTGCATCGGTACGTGTCTTGTCATGATCTTTGATGATGTCGCCATAACCTTGCAATGCAAAGTTCACCAATTCATCAATGGTAATGTCTAATTCATTTTCAATGATTAAACGCAGGATACCAATCGCAGAACGACGTAAAGCAAATGGATCTTTCGAACCTGTTGGTGCTTGACCAATACCGAAAATACCGACCAATGTATCTAAACGATCCGCAAGAGCAATGGTTGTACCTGTCTTGGTTTGTGGTAATACATCGCCTGCAAACTTAGGTAAATACTGCTCACCTAACGCTTCAGCAACTTCATGATTCTCACCTTCAAGGCGAGCATAGTAAGTGCCTGCGATCCCTTGAAGTTCTGGGAATTCACCCACAAGCTCAGAGGTTAAGTCGCACTTCGCCAATAATGCTGCTTTTTCTGCATCGGCAGCATTTGCACCTGTAATTGGTGACAATGCCACAGCCAGTTTCGCAATACGTTCAGATTTATTCCAAAGCGTACCCAACTGTGCCTGAAAGATCATGTTGGCTAATTTTTCTTTACGAGACGCAAGCGGTTGCTTTTGGTCTTGTAAGAAGAAGAATTCTGCATCAGACAAACGAGGGCGTACAACTTTCTCATTCCCTTCAATAATTTGAGTCGGATCTTTAGACTCAATATTAGAAACGGTAATGAAGTAAGGCTGTAATTTACCTTCGGCATTGATTAAACAGAAATACTTCTGGTTATCCTGCATGGTGGTAATCAAGGCTTCTTGCGGAACAGCTAAATAACGCTCTTCAAAAGTTGCACGTAAGGCCACAGGCCATTCTACAAGGCTAGTCACTTCATCAAGCAAGTCTGCTGGCACAATTGCAGTCGCATTGACTTCATCTGCCAATTTTTTCACTTGGGCTTGAATCGTGGTTTGACGCTTTTCAAAATCAGCAACGACATACGCTTTTTCTAACGTTGCCAAGTAGTCATTTGCATGCGCCAAAGTCACAGCTTCAGGTGCATGGAAACGGTGACCATAAGTTACATTACCTGTTTTATGATCTTGAATGGTTGCATCAATGACTTGAGCATCTTTTAGTAGCACGACCCATTTTACTGGACGCACAAATTCAGTACGGCTTGCCGCTGAGCGCATACGTTTTGCGATTGGTAAGTTGTCCAATGCAGTCTGTAAAATTTGCGGTAGTAAAACGTCAAGGCTTTGACCTTTGACATCTTTCAGGAAGCATACTTTTTCAACTTTACCAGCTTGGAAAGTTGAAAGCTGGTCAACCGTAATGCCTTGACCGCGCATAAAGCCTTCAAGTGCTTTTGTCGGTTTGCCTTCAGCATCATAAGCAGCTTGTACAGCAGGGCCATCAAAACGTTTTTGTGTATCTGCTTGAGCCGCATCGATATCAACAATTTTCAATGCTAAACGACGTGGTGCAGCATAGGCTTCGATAGAGGCGAAATTTAAGCCTGCATCTTTTAAGCCTTTTTCAGTTTCTGCTTTGAGTGCATCACGTAAGGTTTTTAAGCTTTTCGGTGGAAGTTCTTCACAGCCAAGTTCGAATAAAACTGTATGCTTCGTCATTATTTATTCTCCTTCGCTTTTTCAGCTTGGGCTGCTTCTGCCTCAACTTGTGCTTTGAGCTGAGCCAATACTTCATCACGCAAATGTGGTTCTGCCATTGGGAAACCAAGTTTGGCACGGGCAGCCACATAACTTTGTGCAATTGAACGCGCCAAAGTACGAACACGTAAAATATAACGTTGACGTTCAGTCACAGAAATCGCACCACGTGCATCGAGCAAGTTAAAGCAATGTGATGCTTTGATCACCTGTTCGTAGGCTGGAAGTGGCAATTCCGCTTCGATTAAACGAGACGCTTCGGCTTCATAGAAGTCGAATAATTCAAACATTTTATCGACTGGTGCATATTCGAAGTTATAGGTTGATTGCTCAACTTCGTTTTGATGGAATACATCACCGTAAGTTACTGTACCGAATTGACCTTTGGTCCAAACAAGATCGTAAACTGAGTCTACACCTTGCAGGTACATTGCCAGACGTTCTAAGCCGTAAGTGATCTCACCTGTGACTGGGTAACATTCAATACCACCCACTTGCTGGAAGTAAGTGAACTGAGTCACTTCCATACCATTTAACCAGACTTCCCAACCTAAGCCCCAAGCGCCAAGTGTTGGTGATTCCCAGTTATCTTCCACGAAACGAATGTCGTGTGTCAGCGTATCAATGCCGATTGCTTTTAATGAATCGAGATAAAGCTGCTGGATATTGTCTGGGTTTGGCTTAAGCACCACTTGGAACTGATAGTAGTGTTGTAAACGGTTTGGGTTCTCGCCATAACGACCGTCTTTTGGACGACGTGAAGGTTGAACATAAGCCGCGTTCCAGGTTTCTGGTCCTAAAGCACGTAAGAAGGTTGCAGTGTGGAATGTCCCTGCGCCCATTTCCATATCATATGGTTGTAATACGACGCAGCCTTGCTCCGCCCAATAGTTTTGTAGGGCAAGAATCAAGCCCTGAAATGTGTCAATATGCGATATAGCACGACTCATGGTGCATCCACTGGAATCAAACAAAAATTGTGGTTAAGTATAAGGATTTTGGGGAGGAGTGGCAAAGGCTTGTTTCTATACCTGTAAAAAATTATTGGAGCTCATTTGTTTGAGATTCTCTAGCACGTTTGGCTTTTAATTTAGGTAGAAATGAGGCAAAAGACCAAAAGATTAGACTAAGAAAAAAACTGATTGTTAGCGTAGACGTAGAGGCAAATGTACGTCCAACAGTTGGGAAAGCATATTCAAATAAAGGCTGATTATGAGAAATATTTTCAAAGATTGCGAGAAAGAAATAAATTAAGCTAAATGATATGTGCGCACCAAACCACATGGCAGGAAAGATAAAACGATTCTTGGTAATCAGTATCTGGCAAATCCGAAGTAATAATGGGAATAACAGAATATAGTAAATACCTGAAAAAAGACCCACAATATAAAGAAGATCAAGTCCGAATTTTCCTGTAAATAAAGAAAATAGGATCAGGAGACTAATCGGAATAAGAGGTGTAATAATAAGAGAGATTTTGGGTTGATAGTTGATATTTGTCGTTGTTGTGCTCATCATAAATAAAGTATTTTCAGGGTTTTAAAAATTTTAAGATGATCTGCTGTTCATGTCTATTGGTATTTAAAAAAATAATGATTATATTTTTTATTTAGGCTTTTATAAAATTTTGTTAGGATAGCGGGTAATTGTATAAATTAGACTGTTCTGAAATGAATTTAAAAAAGTATTATCTTGGTGTTTTTATATTATTTTTAGGCTTTCTTGGTTTTAACTATTTAAAACATAATTGGACTTATCTTTCTGCTTCTTATAATTATCATTTTAAAGATTTAAGTGCCGATGAATTAAATGATTACGCAGCCTTAGTTTATTACAAAAACATGAATGATCGTTTTCGGGATAGAAACTATGACAAAGTTACGCTTGCAAAAAAAGCCTTTAAGGTCGAGCAGCTCTTTCAACAAGCTGCTGAACAAGGAAGTATTCTCGCTAAATTGAATTTAGCTACCCTCTATTCTTCAAAGGAAGATAAAAGTTCTCTCATACCTAAAATTTTTAAACTTTCTGAGGAGGCAGCAAAATCAGGGAATGCTGATGCCCAGTTTCGGGTAGGCAATTATTTTCATTCAGGTTATGGCGTTGATACCGATTATAAAAAAGCAATGTATTGGTATACAAAAGCTGCTGAGCAGGGTAATCCAGCTGGAATGAATAATATTGGAGTGCTTTATCAGCAAGGATTAGGGGTAGAGAAAAATGGTAAGGTTTCAACAGAATGGTACATAAAAGCCGCCAATATGGGTTATGCCAATGGTCAAGAGAATATGTTTCAAAATTATTATTCTGGGCTCAATGGTTTGCCAGAAAATAAAGAAGAAGCAATGAGATGGCGAGAAATGTGTTATTACCGTACTGAGGAAATACCGATTCAGCCAGTATTTGATTTTGATCTTAAGAGAAAAGAGACTTATCCAAATACTTGTAAGGATAAAAACAGGTTCTAATAAATATGAAATAAGGTATAAATATGATTTTAACTCATGCATATTTATACCCGTATTTTTTATAAATCTAATTATTTGATATTAAATGTATTTTTAAGAATCCTATTTTTGAACGTCACCTCATGACGTATTGCATCTTTTGGGTACTTAATTTCATAACTTTGAAATGCTAATTTTTAAACGATATTCTCTGTTTCTTCAGGTCGTTTGAAATGTCTGATCGCATTCGTGAAAAACTCCAGATTCTTGCGGACGCTGCCAAATATGACGTGTCCTGTTCCTCCAGCGGCAGTGACCGTAAAAATAAAGATAAGGGGCTAGGGAATGCCAGTCATTCGGGGATTTGTCATAGCTATACCGAAGACGGACGCTGTGTATCTTTGCTGAAAATCCTGTTCAGTAATGTCTGTATTTTTGATTGCGCTTATTGCGTATCACGCCGTTCTAATGATGTGAAACGTGCGGCCTTTACGGTGCAGGAAGTGGTTGACCTGACCATTAATTTTTATCGTCGTAATTATATTGAAGGGCTATTTCTCAGTTCAGGTATTTTCAAGTCTGCAGATTACACCATGGAGCGCATGCTACAGGTCGTTAAAAAACTGCGTCTTGAAGAAAACTTTAATGGTTATATTCATCTCAAAACTATTCCGGGTGCTTCACCAGAACTGATTCATGAAGCTGGATTGTATGCTGACCGAATGAGCATCAATCTGGAAATGCCGACAGAAGTCGGATTGAAAACTTTTGCCCCTGAAAAGTCGCATCAGGAAGTACAAAAAGATTTGGGTTTAGTTCGAGATCGCCTGATTCAGTTGAAAGATGAACGACAGGTGATCAAGCATGTCCCCAAATATGTACCAGCGGGGCAAACCACACAAATGGTGGTAGGTGCACATCAGGAAACCGATCAGGATGTGTTGTTAATGGCGGATCGGCACTATAAAGAATTTAAACTCAAACGGGTATATTTCTCAGGCTATATCCCGATCAATACCGAAAATCATTATTTACCTGCTGTGGGGTCTGCGCCGCCGTTATTACGCGAAAATCGGCTTTATCAAAGTGACTGGTTGATGCGTTTTTATGGCTTTCAGGTCAATGAAATTGTAGATGAACGCTTTCCACATCTGGATTTGGATATTGACCCGAAACTGAGCTGGGCTTTACGTCATCCTGAACAATTCCCCGTAGATTTAAACCATGCTGATTATCAGATGGTGCTGCGTGTGCCCGGCATCGGGGTGAAATCAGCCAAGAAAATTGTACAAGCCCGTCGCTTTGGCAAGATCCATATTGATTTATTGAAACAGCTCGGTGTGGCCTATTCGCGGGCGAAATTTTTTATTCGTTGTGAAGATAGTCCGCGTTTTCAAAAAGAACTGTCTCCCAATTACATCCGCCAGCAAATCTTGACGCAAGGTTCATCAAAGTACGTGCAACAATCATCACCGCAACTTAGTTTGGGATTTTAGCCGTGTTGAATGCACCAGTGGCGTATTGCTTTGATGGCTCAATGGCAGGGTTGCTGAGTTGTGTTTTTCGAGCCTTTCAGTTCAAAGAATTTGAGGTACAGCTGTGTCTGGAAAATCAAACACAACATGGCTTATTTGCCAGCCTTATTGAGGTACCAACGCATGAGCAGCATGCGCAACGAGTCTGGTCAGGCCTGCAACAAAAGCTGTCACAATCGGCATTAAGGCAATTTTATTTTACGTCTTTATCGGAATCGCTTGAGGCATATCAGCATTTATTTAATTACTGTATTTATGTGTTCCAGCAGCAGCTTTCTGTAGAAAAGGACTATTTACATCCAAGTGTGTTAGCGATTTCGCAATGGACTAAAAAAGTTGGACGTGAAAAGCATCGGATGGAAGCGTTTATTCGCTTTAAGAAAACGACAGATGGGCTATTTCTCAGTCTGGTACGGCCTGATTTTAATGTGTTGCCTTTGATCCAACCGCATTTTAAACGCCGTTATCAGGATCAACGCTGGCTGATTTATGATGAGAAACGTCAATATGGGCTGTATTATGACTTGCATGAGATTCATGAAGTTTCGATGGATGTGAAAGAGGTTGACCGTAATATCGAAACGGGCTTTAGTCAAAGCTTCCAGTTAGAGCTGGATGAGCAGGAGGCGTTGTATGATCAATTATGGAAGGATTATTTCAATAGTATCAATATTAAAGAACGACAAAATATCAAATTACATGTGCAATATTTGCCGAAACGTTATTGGCGTTATCTCAATGAAAAATATGTTTAAGTGCATTACTGTATTTTGAACATGGATTTGTTCGAGGCATACTTGCACTGACAACCTAATCTGAGTAAATAATAAGCTTGTCCTTGATTTTTTGATAATGACTTTAAAAATGATTAAAACAAAGAGCCGAAAAATGACCAAATTAAATTTTAAAGTATTCTTGCTTGCGATGAGTTTTTTGAGCATGCATGCCTTTGCTGAGACAGAAAGCAAATCAACGGATGCTTATAGCGTATGTGTTGACGAAACCATTCAGAAACTCGGACTCGGGAATATCAATAATGCTGTGGTGGACATCTGTAGTCATAAAACCAAAACACTGTATGCAAAGCAGATTGTCCAAGTACTCGATCAAATTAAAAAACAGAGTCAAGAATATCAACAGCCTGAGCGCTATAGCGATATTATGAAATCACAACAATTGTGGAAAAGCTTTGTTGAGCAAGAGTGCCGTAATGCTGGTGCGTATATCGGCTCACCAATGTATGAGTATTGTCCAATGCAAAAATATGGCGAACGACTCGAGCAGCTTCAGGAGTATCTGAACTGATAAATTTTTATTTTCAACAACTTTACTCATAATCTAAAACTATAATTTAAATACATCTTAAGCTCGAGTAGGCGTATACTTCTGCCTCGAATAAAACAACACTATTCCAGCAAGGTGCATTGTGAGCTCTACCCAATCAGACTGGCTAAATTTTCTCAAACCTAATTATAAAGTCCTGCCTTTGAGAGAGAGGATGCTTTCAGGTGTCGGCGCTTTATGTGGCTTGGCAATTTCTTCACTCATTAGTTGGTACGTCTTGGGTGGCATGAACGCGTGGTACATTGCACCTATGGGCGCTTCTTCAGTACTGCTATTTGCTGTGCCCAATAGTCCCTTAGCGCAACCGTGGAATGTGGTGGTTGGTAATACCTTAGCGGGTTTAATCGGCGTTGCCTGCACTCAATTTTTGCCTGACCTGACGAGCGCTTTTAGTGTGGCGGTCGGGTTAGCAATTTTTATGATGATGACCACAGACTCGCTCCATCCGCCAAGTGGTGCAGTGGCGATTACTGCCGTGTTAGGGGGAGAAGCGGTACATCGGCTGGGTTTCCATTTCGTGTTATATCCCGTGCTTCTGAACTCGATTTTACTACTGGTTTTCGCAGTGGTATTTAACCGTTTGATTGGGCGTCATTATCCTTTAACTGCACATGTGAATGAGCGATCTAAAGATCCAACACCGACACAGAAAGTTTCGATCCAGCCGAAAGATATTGAATATGCTTTAGAGCATCACACCGAGCTGTTGGATATTAGCCAATATGATCTGGAAAAAATCATTTTAGAAGCGCAAGAGCATGCTAATGAGCGTCTGGTCAACTCATTTGTCTGTCAGGATATTATGAGTCGGGATGTCATTAAACTGCATGAAAATGATGATATTCATCAGGCACTGGATAAATTCAAAGCGGTTAATCTGATGAGTTTGCCTGTGGTCAATGCAGAAGAAAATCTGGTGGGAACGCTGGCTTTATACGAAGTGGTGGAATGGTTTAAGGGCGCGACAGATCCACGTAATTCATGGCAGCATTTTGTGCGGCAAATTATGAGTCGGAGAGTGGTGACCGTTGATCCGTTACAGCCAATTCAGGATTTAGTGCCGTACTTTGTAGAGAAGTCTTTTAACTATATTCCTGTGGTTGAGAATCAGCGTTTGGTGGGAATTATCAGTCGTGCAGATATGATCGCTGCCTTACAACAGCAGCTTAACCGAAAATTGGTTTAAATAAAAAAAGCTACGGTTGGATTAGGGGTAATTTCAACCGTAGCGACCAAAAAGGTAAAAGAGGGATTAACGTTTTATGCCTTGGTCTTCATAAACTGTTTTCACAGGCTGGTTGTAGCCTTGAACATGGTCAACACGAGCTTGTTGCTGTTTTGGAATGACCAGCCACAAAATGAGGTACACCAAAATACCTGGAAAGGCGGCACTCATAATCGAGATCACAACAAAGATCAGGCGTAATAAATTTGCATTCCAACCAAATCGTTCCGCAATACCGCCCATTACACCAGCGATCATGCTTTGTTGGTTTGAGCGATATAAACCAGAGTTGGTCATCGAGTTTGTCTCCTTAAATTCATGAAACGGCAGCAAAAAGTAAAATATTCATTGAATGGCTGCTGTTACTTAAGAAATAGGGGCAATTGATTTTTTTTAAAGTTTAAACAGATGAGAGATTAGTTAAGTTGTGTAAATGGTTGCTGGAAAAAACAACAGTATCGCCTAAAATGCACCGACTTAAAGCACACTGCTTTTTAATTTGCTATTTCCATCTTGTTGCGGCCGTTTTGATTACCTTTTTAGGCAATCGATGAGCACTCAATTGAACCCTATATTTTATTGTGCAAAATTTTAGGGAATGTAGTGAAAAGTACGCGATAGCGATGTTGATGTTAGAGATTTATAGATATGCAGTTCAGGTTATTCTTACAGCATGTTAGTGTAGGAGTCTTATTGAGTCTAGGTTTGATTGCTTGTGATGGCCGTCATCCGGAACCTGTAAGACAACAACCCCAGACGCAATCGGATCGTGAGGCGAGCCATGTCCTCGCAGATGAACAAGAGTACGCTTCTTCTGATACGGAAGCGATGTCACTCAATCAGGTTGCTGGACAAGCAACTTTGCCACACCCAG
The DNA here is from genome assembly GCF_001729365.1 of Acinetobacter sp. YK3. Taxonomy (NCBI): domain Bacteria; kingdom Pseudomonadati; phylum Pseudomonadota; class Gammaproteobacteria; order Moraxellales; family Moraxellaceae; genus Acinetobacter; species Acinetobacter sp. YK3. The sequence goes on along the minus strand of NZ_LZPJ01000089.1, from coordinate 56,215 downwards.
TGGTACGTCAACAGAACCATAGTCAGCCTTCAGAAGCCGATCTGATTTATGTCGGTCGTTATCATGCCCGCATTCCCTGTACAGATCCTTTTGCTGGCTGTGTAAATAATGAAAAAGAAGCTGAATATATTCTGAATTTATTAAGTGATGGTTCCGTGTACTGGACCAATACCAGCTTTGGGCGTCTCGGTTCCGATCCAACACGTAGCGTTGCCAAGATTGAGCAAACCTGTAAGCAGGTGCACTGGCACGTCCATAAAGAACTGAATGAAATTATGGTTCGTTGTGATGCGGCAGATTTAAGTCTTTATTATCAGATTAATCAAAATCAGGATCTGGTTTTTAATCTGGAAAAGATGTGGAATGAAGGGAACGGCAATAACCGTAAATTCTTTAAAGAATATCCTTTTCCCCAACAGGCTTATGTTTTCAAAAGAGTGGAATAAACGACCATCTTTTGCAAAATAAAAAAGAGCGCATAAAGCGCTCTTTTTTTTACAGCCTTGATTAGTAATCGAAGCTGAAGTGTTCTGGTGCAAGTGAAGTCAAGGTACGAGACGTTGTTACCATTGACTCGGCATGGCCTTGAGCGCGTGGTAATAAACGGTCGAAGTAGAAATCAGCAACCTTGATTTTTGCTTTATAGAATTCAGGTGTTTCGATACCGTTGCCTGCTTCTAATTTTTCAGAGGCAATAACGGCTTGTTGTGCCCAGAAGTAAGCCATCATCACATAACCAGAGAACATCAAGAAATCAACCGAAGCTGAAGAAACGATGTCACGGTCTTTACGTGCAGCAAGCATGATACGAACTGTTAATGTGTTCCATTGCGCGCAAAGCTTAGTTAAATCCCATGCGAAACGACGTAAGTATTTATTACGTGCGTGTGCTGCACAGAACTTCAAGATTTCAGCCGTGTAATCACGAACCACTTTACCTTTCGAGCTTAAGAGCACTTTACGACCAATCAAGTCGAGTGCCTGAATGCCTGTTGTCCCTTCATATAACGTTGAGATACGGGCATCACGTGCGATTTGTTCCATACCCCATTCACGGATATAGCCATGACCGCCATACACTTGCATACCGTGGTTGGCTGCTTCTAAACCAAGCTCAGTCAAGAAACCTTTCAAGATCGGCGTATAGAAACCAAGTTTGTCATCATAAGCTTCATAAGCTGCCTGATCGCCACTGACCAATGCATCTGTCATTTTGTCCGCAAGTTTTGCAGCATGGTAGATCATTGAACGACCACCTTCAGCAATCGCTTTTTGCGTCAATAACATACGACGAACATCAGCATGGTGAATAATCGCATCACCTACACGTTCAGGTTCTTTCTTGCCAGAAAGGGCACGCATTGACATACGGTCTTTGGCATACGGTAAAGCACCTTGGAAAGACAGTTCAGCGTGTGCAATACCTTGAACTGCGGTACCAATACGAGCCGTGTTCATAAAGGTAAACATCGCATGTAAACCTTTGTTGATCTCACCGATCAAGTAGCCTGTTGCATTGTCAAAGTTAAGCACGGCAGTTGCAGAAGCCTTGATCCCCATTTTGTGTTCGATAGAACCACAAGACACCGCATTACGCTCGCCCACGCCACCATCCGCAGTTGGGATGAATTTAGGCACGATGAATAGAGAGATACCACGTGTACCAGCAGGCGCATCTGGAAGGCGAGCCAATACGATATGGATAATGTTCTCTGTTAAATCGTGTTCACCCGCAGAGATGAAGATTTTAGTACCAGAAATTTTATAGGTACCGTCTTCATTTGGTTCTGCTTTGGTTTTTACCTGACCTAAGTCTGTACCACATTGAGGCTCAGTTAAGCACATTGTGCCTGACCAAGTGCCTTCAACCAGTTTAGGCATATAAGTATTTTTTTGCTCGTCTGTACCAAACTGCATGATCGTGTTCATACAACCTGTACTTAAACCTGGATACATGGTGAAAGACCAGTTTGCAGTCCCCATCATTTCAGATTTGATCAGGTTTAAAGACATTGGCAAGCCTTGGCCACCAAATTCTTCTGGATAAGAAAGACCTTGCCAGCCACCCATCACAAATTGGTCATACGCTTCTTTAAAGCCTTTAGGTGTCGTCACTTCACCATTGTTGAACGTACAGCCTTCTTCATCACCTGACTGGTTAAGCGGAGAAAGTACGTTTTCGCAATAATCTGCCGCACCTTCAAGAATCATATCAACCGTATCAGCATCCGCATTTTGACCACTTGTCAAAGTTTGGTAATGTGCTGGATAATCTAACATTTCGTTCATTAAGAAACGAATATCACGGAGCGGGGCTTTATAAGCTGGCATAATCTTAATCCTGTATTTGAATCATTTTGGATTATCTGTTTCGATACTTTGATTATTCACAATGGTGATAAAAATACATTGATAATCACTGGGGAAAAGAATGTCAGAAAAGCGAATCGTCTAGATTCGATGGAGATGGAAAAATCACTTTTCTGTTGGTGTCTAAACTAATATTAAACGTGAAAAATACTTAATTCTATACTTGAAAATATAATGATATAAAGGTGTTTGGTAAAGCTATGCGTCTAAAATATTTAACTTTATGTTTAATGGGTCTCAGTCTTTCTGCATGTTCTCAACATGTCATTAAAACCAATCCAGCTTCGGCGAACCTTGAGCAGAAGGCGGTAAATAGCCTCAATGCCATCTATGAATATCCAAGCTATGATTATCGTGGGAAATTCAATATTCATGTGGATCAGGAGCCGAGTAAAAATAATGCAAAAGCTGAACCTGCATCTTTAGAGCCAGCGCTTAAGCAAAAAGTTGACCAATACTTACGAGAGCAGAAGGTCAATTTAAACAATAAACAGAAGCAGGCCTTGTATACGGCACTGGCGCAAGAACAGAAAACTACTGGTGGTTCCAAGGCTGACAAATTTACTCAGGTCATGACCAATATCCTGAATGAAATGCAGTTTGAATATGATGGTTCAGTGCATTATCGCCAGAAAATGGGATCATTTAACCTGACCGCGCGTTATGAAAAGCCGACGCTGCTGGTACAGGCTAAAGTGCCGATGGTGCTGGATCTGAATAATTATAAATTCTATATCAACTACTTTGCCTTGATGCCTTATCTGGTCAATAAAGAAAACCAGAACAATCTGGCCTATCTGGATTTTTCAAAATATCAGGATGCTTTCAAGCAAGTGGATTACAAGAAATTTGCTGAATATGTCAAAGCATCGAGCGCGGTTTACTATCGTCTTGCGGATCAAAATAATATTCAGGCCTTATCTGTTTCCTCTGCGGATCAGGCGGCTGGAGTCGTAGAAAAAATTCGTTTAAAAACCTCGGTTGAAGAACTGATTTTACAAGCGAACTTATATAGCAAGGTCAATGAAAAATATTTGATGCAAAGCGTTTTAAATCTGAAAGCGCAGAATTTAGAAAAACTGGTTACAGATGAAGTTGCCAATGCCGAGGAGGCAAAATCTAAAGCATCATTACTGGAAGCAAAAGATTCGGCAGATGATGCAAACTTAGTTAGCCAACAGTTATATCGTCTGGTGAATCAGCACTTTGGGGTTGAGGATGTCGAAGAAGATTATGCTGATGAGAGTGGAGATGCGAGTCAAGCCGCGAATGACGCTGTAGCAGCTGCAGAAGAAGCCTCACAGCAGGCAGACGCAGCAGCCGATGAAGCAACTGCCTCAGAAGGTGAGGCGCAAAGTGGCTTAAGCGAAGAACAATGTTCGGCATTGCAAAACACCAAAAACACGACTTATGGTGACGTACAGTATTGTCAGAGCGTATATGGCATTGATGTCTTTTCGGATCAGCCAGTTGAACCTGGTTTCTTGACTTATATCCAGAAGTTACAAGCTGTTGAAAAAGAATTTTCGGTTTACGATCAAAACCAGTTTATTGATGATCAGGCATTTAAAACACTTTGGCTCAAACATCAGGTGGACATTGAGAAAGCTTTACCGCCTGTTGATAAACGTAACCCATTTATTATGGATGTCGGATTGGATGCCAAAGGGCGTGCCGTGAAGATTGACTATGATTTAAATTATGGTCTGCCTGAGTTGAAATCACGCTTTAATGTCAAAGCAGATATGCTGATTTCCAATTATGGTAAAGGCACACCGATTGATCAGGCTCAGTTGAAACAGGCGAAAACATGGGCAGAAGCCAGCAAAGGTTCAATGCTAGAGCAGGCCGTGAACAGCTTCTCTGAAAAGTTGGGGCAGACCGGTATTCAGGAACGTTCAGCGGAGCCGTATACGCTATCTTTAGATGATCAGCTCAATGTCATTGCGGAACAGCGTTATGATGCAACACGTGCTTATGAGCCAACTTATAAAGCAGTGTTCATTGCCAAGTTGACAGAAAGCGCGCCACACATCGTGCAGCGTTACTCAAGCCAGGAGTTGCAGGAAATTGCCAGTGTATATGCTTATTGGTATGCCGATGAGGATGTTTATAATCCCGAAGGAAAAGCACTGCAAAAGATTGAAGCTTTGCAAAAGAAACATCGTCTGGAATATGAAGACCAGTTTGATGATCGTTTAGGACGTTCGGTTCATCATATCGTCAGTGATGCAATGCAGGGTGATCAACAGCGTCAGGCATGGAAAAAGCTACAGGCGCAGTATAAGCAGCCGCAGCAGTTATTTGCCAAGCAATATCAAATCCAGTTCGAACAAGAGAATGGCGCGTCAGGTGAAGAAAAACGCTGGCTCGAACAAACGGCAAATATCTTGGGGCAGGTATATGTCGATGCGCGTAAAAATAAGTTGTCTGAGCAATCGATCAAAGCCTTAAAGATTGAACATAATGAATTTATTGATTATGGCATCTTTAAAGAGGTCTATCAGAAGATGTTAAATCTTAAGTAATCCACCACAGAAAAAGAGCCTGTAATATACAGGCTCTTTTTCTATCTAATGTTTAATCGATTATAAAAAATCTTTCAGTTCAGGTTTAACCCCATTCCAGATGGAGAATGCTTCAATTGCTTGACCCACTAACATGCCAAAACCATCCGTAGCAGGCACTTGGCGTTGTTGGGCTTGATCCAGAAAACTAGAAGGTTTGCCATAGGCCATTTCATAAGCATGATGGAAAATTAAGCTTTCAGGTAACTGTAAAGCATCTCCCGTTAAACTTGCTGAAGTTGCATTAATCACAAAATCAAACTCACCTGAAAGTTGCTCTAGGCGAATCGCTTTAAGCTCAGTTTGTGGCACAGCATCTTTTAAATCTTCAACCAGTTGTTCCGCGCGGGCGAGGGTACGATTCGCAATCACAATCTGTTTTGCTCCTGCCTGTACTAATGGATAGATTACGCCACGCGTTGCACCACCAGCTCCTAAAATCAGAATACGGCTATCTTTAAGTTCCCAGCCTAGTGCTTGAATCGCTGCAACCAGACCCTGACCATCAGTATTGTCGCCATAGAGCTTGCCATCTTCCATCCACAGCGTATTCACAGCTTTGGCAATCTTGGCACGTTCAGTCAGTTGATCACATAACGCAAAGGCTTGTTCTTTAAAGGGTACGGTGACATTCATCCCCACACCATTCTGGGCAAAAAATGCTTTGGCTGTATTTTCAAAACCATCCAGTGGTGCAAGAATTTTTTTATAGTTTAAGTCGACCCCAGTTTTTGCTGCGAATGCATGGTGTAACTCTGGCGAGCGTGATTGTTCAATCGGATTTCCAATTACAGCAAATTGTTTGGTCATGAGGGAATCATTCTTATAAGGTCGTTAAAGTTTATAAAGTTGAGGGGGATGCTGCAATATTGATTTACACCTGAACATTCAAACAGGGCATGATTTCAGGACAAGAACATGCTTTGATATTTTTAGAGTTGCAAATGTTGGATCTGGTTTTAAAGATGAGTATTTATTTAATTCGGCATGCGCAGAGTGAAGCCAACATCAATGGGCGAACTAGATCGCATGCTGCAATTGCACTGAGTGAGCAGGGTAAGCAGCAGGCAGAACAACTTTGCGAAGCATTGCCCTCTATTGATCACGTCATTATTTCTAAATACCAAAGAACGTATCAAACTGCACAGCCGATTTTACACAAATATCAGATCACAGCAGAAGTCGATCACAGCTTGCATGAGTTTAGTTATCTCTCGGAAAGGAAATGTGCTAACACCAATCTGGATGATCGCAAGCAATGGGTTAATGCGTATTGGGAGCGAATGGATTATGACTATCGGGATGCCGATGATGCGGAATCTTTTGCTGACTTATATGTGCGAGTGCAATGTGTTCATGAAAAATTAAGACAATTGGCACAGAAATATGTACATCAAAACTTAGTCGTATTTACGCATGGGCAGTTCTTACAATTATTACTCACGCTAAAACATGCACCGCAGCCATTGAGTCGGGAACTGATGCAAAATTTTAGATCAGACTTAATCCAGCGGCCCATCGCCAATACCGCAATATTTTTATTTTAAGATTCCCAAAAAGATTTCATCCCTGAACTATATGTCAGGGATGAATCATTTCTTTTATTTATTTAAACCCAGCCAGTCTCGTGGTTTTAAATAATAATCAGTGAGACGTTTCTCAGCCGAATCTGCATCCCATTCAGGGCGATATGACCAGCCCGCCAGATTCGGCAAGCTCACCAAGATCGATTCAATACGCCCGCCAGTCTGTAGGCCGAACAACGTACCGCGGTCATATACCAAGTTATATTCAACATAGCGACCACGACGATATAGCTGGAACTCACGTTGAGCTTCAGTATAAGGCTGCTCACGATGCTTTTCAAAAATCGGCAAGATTGCTTCTAAATAACCATTTCCGACCGCCTGCATATATTTAAAACAGGTTTCGAAATCCCACTGGTTCAAATCATCAAAGAATAAACCGCCTACACCACGCTGTTCATCACGATGTTTTAAATAGAAATAATCATCACACCATTGTTTATGTTCGGCATAAACATGTTCACCAAAAGGCTGGCACAGGTCATGAGCTTTTTGATGCCAATTCAGCACATCCTCATCATCTGGATAGAATGGGGTTAAGTCAAAACCACCACCAAACCACCATACTGGATCTTGGCCTTCAGGCTCAGCCACAAATAGGCGAACATTGGCATGAGAGGTCGGGATATTCGGATTTTTCGGGTGAATCACCAACGATACGCCCAGCGCTTGTGCCTTTGCACCCGCAATTTGTGGATGACGTTCAGTCGCTGAAGCGGGGAGTTTACTGATATTGATGTGGGAGAACATGACCCCACCTTTTTCAATCACTTCACCATTTTGCAAAACACGAGAGCGACCGCCACCGCCTTCGGTTCTTTGCCAATCATCAATGATAAACTCAGCGGTACCACCGCCTGCACGTTCCTGTTGCTCTAGTCCTGCACAAATGCGTGCCTGTAGATCGAGTAAAAACTCGCGAACACGTTGAATATCAGCTGAAGTTGGATGCTGCATGATGATCCTCTTAAAGTGATCTAGGGAATGTTTATATCAAAACATAAAACCCATAAAAAAAGTAAGGGATTTTTGTTTTTTACAACTAAAATCCCTTAACTGCTTTATTTTTAAACATTTTGAAAAGTGAATTAGAAGTCATCTTTTTTATAGAGATGATCCATACGTTCACGTTTGGTTTTTAAATATTGTTCATTGAATGGGTTGCGACCGACAGTCAGCGGTACACGTTCAACCACATTAATACCCAGATCAGTCAATGCTTTTAATTTAAGTGGATTATTTGTGACCAGTTTCACTTCTTTAACTTGAAGATGATCGAGCATGATGCTGCACATATCGTAGCGACGCGCATCAGCAGGTAAGTTCAATAACAGGTTCGCATCAACGGTATCATGACCTTGATCTTGCAAGGCATAAGCACGGATTTTATTGGTTAAACCAATACCACGTCCTTCCTGACGCAAATATAAAATTACGCCTTGGCCTGCATCATTAATCAGGCGTTGAGTGGCTTGTAACTGTGGGCCGCAATCACATTTAAGTGAAGCGAAAGCATCACCAGTCAAGCATTCTGAATGGATACGCACAAGTACAGGCTTATTGGGAGCAGTTTCTAACCCTTTAGAAAGCGCCACATGTTCCTCACCCGTTTCTGGATCTTGAAACACGGAAATATTGAAGTCACCAAAGGCAGTCGGCAGCTTTGATGTTGCAATAAATTCAATCGGCACAGAGAACTCACTATGATCATAAAAACAGTCTGAGTATAGCTTAATGTGTGAAGATTGCGCGAACTGGAATTTCTGATTTTTTATATAAGTTTTTCTTTTTCATACAAAGCACACAATAATGGTTGATAAACAGTGACATAATTCAGGATAATCTACGGGTCATTCTTTAAAAATTGCATAAGAATGTTCAGCACTACATCATTCGCACGTGTGGCTGATTGAAGGCAGATCATATTTAATTGTATGATTGCCCCCATTTAACCCAGCTTCGGACTTGCCAGGCTTAAAAAGGCTTTGCCACATTATGTTGTATACCGAAATTCCAACTCAACGCCCTGTTACGCCATTGTTAGATGGAATTGATCATCCACAACAATTACGTCAGCTCGAGCAAAGCCAACTCGTTCAAGTGGCGGATGAGTTACGTCAATATATTTTGTATGCAGCTGGGCAGAGTGGCGGACACTTTGGTGCAAATTTAGGGGTAGTCGAACTGACTGTGGCCTTGCACTATAGCTTTAACACGCCCGATGATCGTTTGGTTTGGGATGTGGGTCATCAGGCTTATCCACATAAAGTGCTGACAGGTCGTCGTGATCGCATCGCTACCATTCGTAGTAAAAATGGTTTGGCGGCGTTCCCTGCACGTGATGAATCTGAATTTGATACCTTTGGTGTAGGTCATTCCTCAACTGCCATTTCAGCAGGTTTGGGTATGGCACTGGCGCGTCGCTATCAAAAAGATCCATGTGATGTCGTTGCAATCGTGGGTGATGGTGCAATGACGGCAGGTATGGCATTTGAAGCCATGAATGATGCAGTTGCACATGATGCGGACTTGATCGTAGTCTTAAATGATAACGATATGTCGATCTCTTGTAGTACGGGTGGTTTTGCCAAACATCTGGCAGCCATTTGGGAAACAGGGCAATTGATCAATGTGAATGAACAGGGTGAAGCCTATGTTCAACCTCATCCAAAGTGGACCTATAATTCACGTTTGCATCAATCTGCGACAGATGCCGCTGATAATTTATTTAAAGCAATTGGTTTTGATTATTTCGGGCCATTTGATGGACATGATGTGGAACAACTGGCACAGGTTTTCCATGCACTTAAAAAACGTAAAGGTCCACGTCTAGTTCATATTTATACTAAAAAAGGTAAAGGTTTCGCACCAGCGGAAGCAGATCCGATTACCTATCATGCGATTACTAAAATTGCGCCAACCGCAGCAGCACCCGTAAAAAAATCACCTCCTAAATACTCAGATGTATTTGGGCAATGGCTATGTGATGAAGCAGCTCAAGATGAACGTCTGCTCGCCATTACACCTGCGATGTGTGAAGGCTCGGGTATGGTGAAATTTGCACAGCAATACCCTGAGCGTTTCTTTGATGTCGCAATTGCTGAACAACATGCGGTGACTTTAGCCGCTGGTATGGCATGTGAAGGGTTAAAACCGGTTGTCGCGATTTATTCAACTTTCCTACAACGTGGTTACGACCAGTTGATTCACGATGTTGCCTTGCAGAATCTGGATGTCACTTTTGGTATCGATCGTGCAGGTTTAGTGGGTGAAGATGGCCCAACGCATGCAGGTGCATACGATTACGCTTATATGCGTACTGTGCCTAACATGGTTATTATGGCGCCGAAAGACGAAAATGAATGTCGTCAGATGCTCCATACCGCCTACCTCTATGAAGGACCAACTGCGGTACGTTATCCGCGTGGCGCGGGTACGGGTGTTGAAATTCAACAGCAAATGACAGCTTTGGAAATTGGCAAGTCTGAAATCGTTGCTGAATTTAATGTTGATGCTGAACAGCACATCAGCATTCTGGCTTTTGGTAGCCGCGTTGCGCCATCGGTTGAAGCTGCAGAACAGTTTGCACATCAGCATGCTATTGGTGTGCGTGTTGTGAATATGCGTTTTGTAAAGCCATTGGACGAACAAATGATTCGTGACTTGGCAGAAAGCACACAACTATTTGTCACTGTTGAAGAGCATGCCGTAATGGCAGGAGCAGGTAGTGCTGTCAATGAATTCATGGCTCAAGCAAAAATTGTAAAACCAATCCTGAATCTTGGTTTGCCAGATACATTCTTACATCAAGCAACACATCAGCAAATGTTGCAAGATTGCGGTTTGGATGCTCAGGGAATTTTAGCTTCAATTGAGCAAGTCTGGTTCTAACTTATAAGTTGATGTAAACGCGAAAATAATTTTTCGCAACATTTTTCCCCTAAAAGCGCTTATATTTGCTAGAATATACGCGCTTTTATGCATTATTCTTTGTCAAAATCTTCAAATTTGTAGTGGGTGTTCAATGGAACCTATGGTGGTTATGGCTGCGCGTGCGGCTCAAACAGTTGGTCAAGAGCTTTTAAAGGCACATCAAAATCGTCATAAACTCGATTTACAAGTTGAAGAAAAAGGCATTGATGGTCCAGTAACACGTGTTGATCGTTACTTGGAACAACTTACAATTGATACACTTCGCAAAAGCTATAAAAACCACAGCTTCCTTGGTGAAGAGTTTGGTATGCAAGAAGGTAAAGGTCACGATGCAGACTGGTGCTGGGTGATTGATCCTTTAGACGGTACACAAAACTTTATCAACGGTTTCCCGCATTTCTGTATTTCTATCGCAGTTCAACATAAAGGTGTGACTCAACACGGTGTGATCTATGATCCAGTACGTGATGAATTGTTCTCTGCAAGCCGCGGTCGTGGTGCAGTGATGAACCAACGCCGTATCCGTGTAAATGTAAAAGAAAACCTTGAAAATACTTTCCTTGCAGTAGGTCATCCGTACCGTGCAAAGCGTAATGGTGAAATCGTTTCTTATGCAGAGCAACATTTTGCATCATTATTGGCAGTGACTAAATCTGGCGCACAAATCCGTCGTGGCGGCTCAGCTGCATTAGACTTGGCTTATGTTGCTGCGGGTCGTTTTGATGGTTTCTTTGAACTTGGTTTAAAACCTTGGGATATCGCTGCGGGCGAATTAATCGTGAAAGAAGCGGGCGGTGTTGTTGTTGATGCGCGCGGTGGTAATGAATCATTTGACAATGGTCAGGTGCTTGCATGTTCACTTAAGATGCTAAAACCATTGATGCAAAACGTTGTTCCTGCGTGGGGCGAAGCTGCAAAATAATTTGTAGATATAAAAAACCCTCAATACTTTGAGGGTTTTTTTATACACTCAGAAAATAAGGGGGTGAAATTGCTGATCTATTTTATTGCTTTGAGGTCGATGAGGAAATAATAATTTATTTAAATAATGAGATAGAAAAAGAGAAATTTAAAGCTTATTCACACTTTAATCTTTATGTGGATTTAAAATGCCATGTTGAATGAACAGCACAGGTGCCTTATGTGGGTAGGGCTAGGATGTAAGCTCCTCTAAATTGGCATACTCCTCTCAGTTTTTGTAAAAATAAATATTATTTTTCTGTTTGTAATTGCGCGAGCTTCATAAAAAAAGAACTTTTTATTATTTTTAACTTGCTGATATTTCGCTGTATATCTTTTAATCTGTTGTTTGTTTTTAAAGCGGTTTGGAGCTGAAAGCCCTGATAATAAATGTGATGTAATAGAAAAACCAATTAAAAAAGGTGACTTTTAAAATTATTCTGCTATAATCCGCCCACGCACTTAAATTCCAGTTCATTACCTGAACATTCAGTTCTATTCATATTAGCGCACGCTGTCCATAGAGAGGACCACATCTTGCGCCCAAATCGCTTAGCGATTCTTCAGGTTGAGGCAGTAATCAAGCGTGCGTTTAGTCCACATCGTCGTTATTCGGATCGCCGCTGAATTTCATATATTTTCAGCTTGAGTCGCTTTGCCGCTTGTTGCCGATGTCTATTTTTTGTATTTATTAAAATGGAGCACCCACAAGGGTGAAACTCTCTATGAGCAAAACTTTTGCCGAATTTTCTTTGCACGAAACCTTACAACAAGCCCTAGAAGGTTTAGGTTTTACGACACCAACTCCTGTGCAAGAACAAGCGATTCCAGCTGCATTAGAAGGTAAAGATTTATTAGTTTCAAGCCAGACTGGTTCTGGTAAAACAGCAGCATTTTTACTTCCTACATTAAACGCTTTAGCGGGTGAAGATACTTTTGTGCCATTTAAAGAGCGCATGAAAGCAGTCACTCAGCCAACGATTTTAGTTATTTCTCCTACGCGTGAATTGGCTCAACAGGTAAGCCAAGACGCGATTGCATTTGTACGTCACATGAAAGGTGTTCGTATTGCTGCAATTATGGGTGGTATGCCTTTCGGTAAGCAAATTCAACAGCTTAAAGGTGCACAAGTTGTCGTTGCGACTCCAGGTCGTTTACTTGACCTTGTAAACCGTCGTCAAATTAAACTTGATAAAGTTGAATCATTAATTGTTGATGAAGCTGACCGTATGCTTGATCTTGGCTTCTCTGAAGACTTGGAAGCAATTGGTGAATTAGCTGCAAACCGTAATCAAACATTAATGTTCTCTGCAACTTTTGCTGATCGTATTATCCGTCTTGCTGAACGCATGATGAATGATCCGCAACGTATTGCAATTGAAACTGGTCACAGCACTAACACTGATGTAACTCAAACATTACATTGGACTGATGGCTTTGAACACAAGAAAAAATTATTAACTCACTGGTTATCTGATGAGTCTGTAGATCAAGCTGTTGTATTCGCAAGCACGCAAGAAGATACAGATATGCTTGCTGAAGAATTAGCTGAAGCGGGTCACTCTGTTGTTGCATTACATGGTGCGATGCCACAAACCGTTCGTAACCGTCGTTTACGTAGCATCCGTGAAGGTCGTGCAAAAATCCTGGTTGCAACTGATGTTGCGGCGCGTGGTTTGGACGTACCAACAATTTCACACGTAATTAACTTCGGTTTACCGATGAAAAACGAAGACTATGTACACCGTATTGGTCGTACAGGTCGTGCGGGTCGTACAGGTCAAGCTGTGACTTTGGCAACTTACCGTGAGCGTGGCAAAATCCGTGCTTTAGAAGATTATTTAGATGCACGTTTAAATGTATCTGAAATCGAAGGTTTAGAGCCATCTCCACCTCCTGCACGTTCAGGTCGTGATGGCGGTGGTCGTGGTCGCGGTGGTCGTGATGGCGGCGGTCGTGGTCGTGGTGGTTTTGGCGGTGGTCGTCGTTTTGAAGGTGAAGGCAACTTCAAACGTCGTGAAGGCGGTGATGATCGTCCACGTCGTAGCTTTGATGACAAGCCACGTGGTGAGCGTCCATCTTTTGGTGGTGAAGATCGTCCACGTCGTGAATTCAACTCTGACCGTCCACGTCGCGAGTTCAATTCAGATCGTCCACGTCGTGAAGGTGGTTTTGAAGACCGTCCACGTCGCGAATTTAATTCAGATCGTCCACGTCGCGAAGGCGGTTTTGATGATCGTCCAAAACGTAGTTTTGGTGGTGAAGACCGTCCACGTCGCGAGTTCAATTCTGACCGTCCACGCCGTGAAGGTGGCTTCAACGATAAACCGCGTTTTGACTCGAATGATGACAACCGTGGTAACCGTGTAGACTATAAACCACGTCGTGAAGGTAGCTTCGGTGACCGTCCAAAACGTGATTTTGGTGATCGTCCACAACGTGAAGGCGGTTTCGGTGATCGTCCAAAGCGTAGCTTCGGTGATGACCGTCCAAAACGCAGCTTCGGTGGTGATGACCGTCCAAAGCGTAAGTTTGGTAACGATGAGCGTCCAGTACGCGGTTCACGTGAAGAAACTTTCGGTGGCGACCGTCGTCGCAAAAACGATTTTTAATCGTTAAAAACCGATAGAATGAAGAAGCCAGTTGAAAAACTGGCTTTTTTATTTCGGTTTAGTCATGTAAAATTATAAAAATGTGTACTAATTCAAATTTTATATAAGAAATGAATAAGGTTAAGCAAAATAAAAGCCTTTTGAGTCAAGCTTGGTCTTTCATGTGTAGTGAAGGGCTGCCATGCCTTTTCGTCATTTTAATGCTCTGTAACGGTTTATTTTTTGCTTATGCGTTGTTTGATACGATTAATGCTGAGTCATTTAATGTTAATTCTCATCATACAACCAGCCAGATTATTCCCAAGAATAACTACATAAATTAAATACTCTTGATACATCCCTTATCAAAATGGAAACAAGCGTTTAATGTTTCAGTGTATAGTATGCGTGCATAAAAAGTGCAGGAATGAATGCCATTATGAATAACAAATCTCCTCTCGATGCAGAAGCCTTAATTGAAGTTAAAAACTTAAGCTTTAATCGAGGAGAACGCGTCATTTATGACGATATCAGTCTCAAAATTCGACGTGGTCAAATTACTGCAATTATGGGACCATCTGGCACAGGTAAAACCACCTTGTTGCGTTTGATTGGTGGGCAGTTGAGCCCAGATCATGGCGAGGTGTTGCTGGATGGGAAAAATATTGCTGCCATGTCGCGTCATGAATTATTCGCTGCACGTGCACGTATGGGAATGTTATTCCAGAGTGGTGCATTATTCACAGACATGTCGGTTTATGAAAATGTGGCATTCCCAATTCGCGCACATACCAAATTGCCAGAACATATTATTGCAGAGCTGGTGGCTTTAAAACTTGAATCAGTCGGATTACGTGGTGCTGAGCAGTTAATGCCAACCGAGCTTTCAGGTGGTATGAACCGTCGTGTTGCTTTGGCACGTGCAATTGCGCTGGATCCTGAGCTGATCATGTATGATGAGCCATTTGCTGGACAAGATCCAATTGTAATGGGCGTATTAACTCGTCTCATCCGTTCGCTACGAGATGCTTTAGATCTAACGACTATTATTGTGTCGCATGACGTGGCTGAAACCTTGTCAATTGCTGATTATATTTATGTGGTCGCAGAAGGTAAGATTCAGGGTGAAGGTTCTCCAGAAGAATTAAAAAATCATGCTTCACCTTTTGTCCGTCAGTTTTTAACAGGTTCAGCTGAGGGGCCTGTGGAATATCAATTTACTCATCAAGCATATTTAGATAACGAGGTTCGTCCATGAATGCGATTGCCTGGCTAGGTAGACTCGTTATTGAGCGAATAAAAGGAATCGGTGCTGCCGCGCTGATGCTCCTGCAAGTTTTATTTTCCATGCCATCGAAAGGTGGTTTTCAGCGCTTTGTTTATCAGATGTATCGTGTCGGGGTGATGTCCCTGCTGATTATTGCTGTTTCAGGCCTATTCATTGGTGCCGTGCTGGGTTTGCAGATGTATAGCATTCTGGTGACTTTTGGCAGTGAAGCAATGCTAGGTACTGCAATTTCACTGACGTTGCTACGAGAACTTGCTTCTGTTGTTGCTGCATTATTATTTGCAGGGCGTGCAGGTTCAGCTTTGACTGCTGAAATTGGTTCTATGAAACAAAGTGAACAACTTGCCAGCATGGAAATGATTGGTGTTGATCCACTGCGTCAGATTGTTGCTCCTCGTCTATGGGCGGGTATTGTGAGTTTACCGATGCTTACGGTGATCTTTGCAACGATTGGTATTATTGGCGGCAAGCTGGTTGGTGTTGATTTTTTAGGTGCTGATGAAGGTTCATTCTGGAGTGGTATGCAAAGTAGCGTACAGTTCTGGCATGACATTTTTAATGGCACCATTATCAAAAGCATTGTCTTTGCTTTGATTTGTACATGGGTGGCGGTGTATCAGGGTTATGCTTGTGAACCAACCCCAGAAGGTATCGCGACTTCAATGACCAGAACGGTCGTATATTCTTCACTTTGTGTATTAGGTTTTGATTTCGTGTTGACTGCGGTCATGTTCGGAGGGATTTAATGAAATCACGTACTAGTGAGCTGGCCGTAGGTATTTTTGTCATTATCTTCGGTGTCGCTCTATTTTTTCTTGCGATGAAAGTGAGTGGGTTGGTAGGTACTAATCTACGTGATAGCTACAGCATGACAGCACAGTTTGACAACGTAAATGGTTTAAAGCCGCGTGCCAAAGTGACCATGAGTGGTGTGACCATCGGTCGTGTTGAATCGATTACGCTTGATCCTGTTTCTCGTCTGGCGACAGTCAAGTTTGATCTGGATGGTAAGCTCACCAGCTTTAACCCGGAACAACTTAAAGAGGTGCAGAAGAATGCACTGGAAGAGCTGCACTATAGTTCTGACTATGAGCAAGCGAATGCTGCGAAACAAAAAGAAATGGAACAGCAACTTACCAGTAACATGACCTCCATCACCACACTCGATGAAGATGCTTATATAATGGTAGCAACCAATGGTCTATTGGGTGAGAAATATTTGAAAGTTGTCCCAGGTGGCGGTGTGAATTACCTTAAACGTGGTGACGTGGTTTCAAATACCCAAGGCACAATGGATTTAGAAGATTTGATCAGTAAGTTTATTACTGGTGGTGCTGGTAAAGCCACATCAAGCTCAACAGCGACAGAGAGCCAAGCTTCACAGCCAGCTGCTGAAGCAGAACCTTCTTTTGTTGAGTAATTCAGGTTAGGAGATTGAAGTGAATACATTATTGAAACAAACGCTAACCGCAAGCGTATTATCGACAATGCTTGCAAGTGCGGCATTTGCAGCACCAACAGAAACCCCACCTGATTTTGTTAAACGTGTGGCTGATGGCTTAATTACGCGTCTAAAAGCGGATCATGCCAAGTTGCAAAATAATCCGACCCTGGTGAAAAGCATTATTCGTCAAAACCTTGACCCGTATGTGGATTCTCAAGCGTTTACGCGTATTGTGTTGGGTACTTATGCGAACAATCAATATACCAATGCTGCACAACGTGCACAGTTCGAGAAGAACTTCCGTGAAGTGATTATTGAGAACTATGGTGGTGCTTTCGCAAAATATACCAATGAAAGCTATACCATGCGTCCGTTTAAATCGACCAACAGCAAAACACCTGTTGTGACTTTGGACTTCTTGCACAATGGCGAGAAAATCCCTGTGTCGTTCCAGTTAACGGACAAGGGCGACCAGTGGAAAGTACGTAACATTAACGTGTCTGGTATCGACTTGGGCTTACAGTTCCGTAACCAGTTCGCTGCAACTGTTCAACGTAACGGTGGCGATATTAATAAAGCGATTGCAACCTTTAAACCAGATGCAGATGCTGCAGTTAGCAAAAAATAAGTAGGTGACGGGTGATTCAGTATATTGATCAGCAACTTGTCGTTTCAAAAACGATTAATTTTGCAAATGCAGAGCAGATCTACCAAACAGGCTTAAAGCATATTCAACAGCATAAGAATTTTCCTTTAGTTGTTGATTTGGGCCAGCTTGAGCAGGGCAATACTTTATCTTTGGCTGTGCTGGTGCAATGGTTGCGTCAAACGCCAGAAAATAAAGGTCTGCATTTTAAGAATGTGTCTGAAAAAATGCTGAAAATCATCCAAGCCTGTCATTTACAAGATGATCTGAAATTGATTTGATGATTCTTGTAGAGATAAAAAAAGCACCGTAAGGTGCTTTTTTTATTAAATCCATTTCTTCCAACGGAAGTAAAGTGTCGGGCCAATCAGGAAAGTTAACACCAGCGTAATCACGATCCAGAAACTGGTAGTGCCATGAGAAAAAGGCAAAACCTCTGTGTTCATACCATAAATACTGGCAACCAGCATTGGAGGAGCAAGCATACTTGGAAGAATAGAGAAGCGTTTGAAGGTCTCATTCATCTCGGTATTGGCAAAACCAGTGGTAATATCCAGTAAGAATTTTAGTTTTTGAAACAGGAATGTGTTGTGCTCAAGTAGAGAGCGCACATCTTCACTCATTTCTCGAATATCAGGATCGTAAATATGACTGCCTAGAGCACGCGGTCGGGAGAGAAAAGACAGGACTCGGCGTAAGTCGGTCAAACAAAGCTGAGCTTTTCCTAACATATCTTCTTGATGCGCGAGTCGTGTGATCATGTCATCCAGATCAAGGATCTGTTCACGATGGTGGTCGTTTAAAACCTCGGCTGAATATTCTTCTAAATATTTATGTGTGTCTTCCAGAATATCTGAAAGTTCATCCAGTTTGGATTCAAGCAAACCTAATAAAATCCATACTGGATCTTTATAGTCGATGCTGTAGTCATTGCGTCTTGCCCGAGCGCGAAAGGCTCGAAAGGCAACCAGTTTCTCGCCACGTAGCGTGATCAGTTGCGTTTTATCCAGTAGAAAAGCAACCGTGTGGACGGTCGCTGCGAGTGTATTCTCGAGGTCTTCTTGTTCACGATCAGATTGAAAATTTTTATTCTTTGTTAAAAAATAGGTACTGATATGCAAAATTCCGTCATCATCACGGTAGAATCGTGCCGATGAGGAAATATCTTCAAGTGACTTTAAGGTAGGTAGGTTTCGCTCATACGCATCCAGAATCCATTGTTGTTCTTCTTGGGATGGGGCGATGAGATCGATCCAGACCAGTTCAGGATGAAGGTCGAAACTGCCATTGATTGTTGCATCTTCTAGACTACCGCGCTCAGTGGCATAAAAGGCTTCAAGCATGTCTTTTTTCCTTGCGCAGTCGATATAAAGTTTCCGGTCTTTTACCGAAAAGCAGCGTGTATTTTAGACAAGGATGAAGCGAAAAACACTTGCCTAAACGTTATTTTTTCAAAAATCTTGTTACATAGCCTACTTTATCAGCATGACAGTTCTATAAAACGGTTTTAATTGTATGAATTCTATATGTGTTTTCTGTGGTTCCTCTCTCGGGAATGATCCTGTTTTCAAGCAAATGGCTCAGTTGACAGGGCAGGTGATTGCAGCGCAAGGCAAAACGCTGGTCTATGGTGGTGGTCGTTCGGGCCTGATGGGCGTGGTGGCCGATAGTGCGCTACAGGCTGGCGGTCGTGTCATTGGTGTGATTCCTCATGCCTTGGTGGATCGAGAGCTTGCTCATACTGGTTTAACCGAATTGTATCGGGTTAACAATATGCATGAGCGCAAAACCAAAATGGCTGAGCTATCTGATGCATTTGTGGCTTTGCCGGGCGGTGCGGGAACACTCGAAGAAATCTTTGAGCAATGGACTTGGAGTCAGTTGGGAATCCATCAAAAGCCTTGTGCTTTTTTAAATGTAAATGGTTTCTATACCGATCTGCTGAAAATGCTTCAAGCCTCAGTTGACAGTGGTTTTACCCAAGCACGTTTTGTAGATAAGCTCATTGTGGCAGAACAGATTGAAGAAGTTCTGGAGGCATTTGCTGCTTATCAGCCTGCGACCCCAAAGTGGCTATCCACCACTGAAATTCAGGCCTGAGGATAAAATCGTGAAAACCATTACTGTTGCTGCCGCCATTATCTTGAATGAGCAAAATCAATTACTGTTGGTCCGTAAGCAAAATACGCATGCCTTTATGCAGGTCGGCGGTAAGCTTGAGCTAGATGAAGCACCTGAAGTAACGATTCAGCGTGAAATTCTGGAAGAAATTGGCTGCGAATGTGAGTTAAAAGAATTTGTTGGTGAATTTAGAACAGCGGCAGCCAATGAACCGGATCATGCCTTGATTAGTTATGTATATGCGGTTGAGTTAAAGCAGGCACCACAAATTGCAGCCGAGATTGCTGAGATGAAGTGGATTGATCTGGATGACCAAGCGACGGTATTGGCGCCTTTAACTAAAGAAGTTGTAATTCCGTGGTGTCAGCAGCATGGTTTGAATTAATCTCTTGATCCTGTGCGGCTGCCAGACACAGACTATAGACCTGTTGGCAGCCAAGTTGTTCAAGCAATTGTGATAAAGCTGTAATTGAACTGCCTGTTGTGACCACATCATCGACAATCAGAACTTTGCGATAACGAATCTGGTTGGGGGCTGTAGCAACAAATTGCTGTTCAATATTTTCTAGCCGTTCCAGACGGGATAAGCCTTTTTGAGAATGTTGGGCCAAACGTTGGACTGGCTGCCAGACAGGAATATTTAAGTGCTGACTTAGAGATTGTGCCAATAAAAGTGTCTGGTTAAAACCACGCTCGACCAGACGATCTGTTGAAATGGGCATAGGAACAATCGCATGAACTTTTGGAAGTTTGACTTGTAATAACAGGCCATTCAATAAACGTTGATGATGCAGTTTCTGTTCATATTTAAATTGTTGAATGATTCGGTCAATCGGATACTGATAATGGCAGGCCACCAGAATTTGCTGTTGATTCCGTTCAATGCTTTGTTTGAACCACGGTAATTGTTGCCAGCAACTCTGACAAACGCCAAAGTGCCGTTTCATACCAATATCACACAGGCTACACGGGGTAAAATAATCAAATAGTTGCTGTGCGGATTTCCCCAATAATTTAAACATAGGCATATCTTGGGGCTTCAGGTAACCAGCGTTTGAGCAGACCTTCTGCATGTTGTGGATAGTCTTTCAGGATTTGCTCTGCCACATAATGCGCTTGGGTGAGCAGATGGTCATCTCGTTCTAGGCGAGCCACACGAAAGCCCATATCGCCCGTTTGTTTGGTCCCTAACAATTCACCGGGGCCGCGAATCTCCAGATCTTTTTCTGCAATCACAAAGCCATCATTACTTTCCCGTAAAATCGAAAGTCGTTCTTGCCCATTTTGTGATAGCGGCGTTTTATAGAGTAGGGCACAGAAGCTGGCTGTAGCACCACGACCTACACGACCTCGTAGCTGATGTAATTGAGATAGGCCTAAACGCTCAGCATTCTCAATCACCATAATGGAAGCATTGGGTACATCAACACCTACTTCAATCACTGTAGTGGCAATCAAAAGTTGTGATTGATTGTCTTTAAAGGCTTGCATGACCGCTTGCTTTTCATCGGCCTTCATCTTGCCGTGTACCAGCCCAATATTGATGTCTGGAAAACGTTCTTTAATCTCTTGGTAGGTTGCTTCCGCGGCTTGGGCATCCAGCGTTTCGGATTGCTCGACTAAAGTACACACCCAATAAGCCTGTTTACCTTCACGACAATTGGTTGCTATGCGCTGTAATACCTGTTCCCGACGTTCGAGTGGAATGGTGACGGTCTGAATTGGAGTTCGACCTGGCGGCAGCTCATCAATAATCGAGGTGTCTAAATCGCCATAGGCACTCATGGCTAAGGTACGGGGAATCGGTGTTGCTGTCATCACCAATTGATGGGGAGTGAACTGGTCAGCGCCTTTATTGCGCAGAGCAAGACGTTGATCGACCCCGAAACGGTGCTGTTCATCAATAATCACCAAACCTAATTTAGAGAAGCCCACCGTATCTTGAAACAGGGCATGCGTGCCTACGATCAGTTGGGCATGACCTTCTTTAATTTGTTGCTCTGCCTGTGTTCTGGCCTTGCCTTTTTGTTTGCCTGATAGCCAAGCCACCTGAATGCCTAAAGGCTCAAACCAGCGTTTAAAGTTTAAATAATGCTGTTCGGCCAAAATCTCGGTCGGTGCCATAAGTGCCACTTGCCAATCTGCTTCCAGCGCATGACAGGCTGCGACAGCGGCTACCAGTGTTTTGCCTGCGCCTACATCACCTTGTACCAGACGTAACATCGGTTGATCTTGTTTAAGATCCTGCAAGATTTCCTTGGAAACGCGTTTTTGCGCATTGGTCATCTGAAAAGGAAGGCCTTCTAATAATTTCTTGGCCAATACTTTGCTGCTACTAAAACGTGGGGCTGAAATCTGACGGATATAGGCTCGACGTGTGAGTAAACTGATTTGATGCGCCACCAGTTCTTCAAAAATCAGACGCTGTTGTGCAGGATGTGAACCTTGATTGAGCTGCAACATGTTGGCATCGGTTGGCGGCTCATGGATGTAATGCAACGCCTCTTTCAGTTCATAGCCATTGCTATATTTGCTCGGCAATAATTCGGGCAGGTCATCACTGTGATGAGTGAGTGCCTGACGCACGTACTCACGTAATTTGGGTTGAGTCAGGCCTTCGGTACTTGGATAAATCGCGGTAAGCTGGGTTTTAGGCAGGGTAGTATGTTGCTGGATCACCTGAATTTCAGGATGATACAGTTCTAGACCACGTGCACCAACGCGCACCTCACCAAAAATGCGCAGGCGTTGCCCCATTTTGATGCGATCCGTTAAGCCTTTATAGATATGATAAAAGCGTAAGGTGACCTTTCCGAAATCATCTTGAACCAGAGCAGCAAGCGATTTCTTTTTCCCGGGTGGAAAGTCCACAGAGCGAACCTCACCTTCAAGCAAATAACTTCGTCCAACGACCAGCTGATTCATTGGAATAATAGTGCTACGATCTTCATAGTCACGGGGAAGATGGAATAACAAATCATCCGTGCTAAAAATATGAAGCTTTTCTAAGAGGGTCGCTGCGGCAGCACCAACGCCTTGTAATTGCTGAACTGATGTCATCTCTGGTCAAAGGTGTGTATGCATATTTTATTTATTGGTTATGGTAAAACATCTCAGCGTGTCGCTAAACACTTATTTGAGCAAGGTCACCACATTAGCACAATAAGTCGCAGTGCAAAAACAGATTGTTACGCGACCCATTACATTCAGGACGTCCAGCAACTTGATTTGACCGAGCTTCCTCCGATACAGATGGTATACGTGCTGCTTGCTCCTGCTCAAAGCGGTATAGAAGCTTATCAGCAGACTTATGTCGACAGTGTTGAACCTATCGCTCAGGCCTTAAAAGCGCACCCAGTACAGCGCATTGTGATTGTATCTTCAACCCGCGTCTATGGTGAAAATGCAGGGGAGCGCATTGATGATGAGAGCGAGATTCAACCTGCTGATCCGCAAGGACATTTGCTTCGACGTATGGAGCTGATGTGGCAGCAGCATTATCCGCAACATAGCATTATTGTCCGCCCTACAGGAATATACGGCACTTCAATTGCCCGACTCAAAAAACTGGCTGAGCAAAGCTCGACTTATCCTACGGTTCATTTCAGTAATCGTATTCATATTGATGACTTGGCAAAATTTTTAGCGTTATTGGTTAATTTGGCTCAAGTCGAAGCTAGCTATATTGTCACCAATAATTTACCTATTCCGATGCATGAAATTCTGTTGTGGTTTCAACAGCAATTAAATTTAGCATCTTTAAAATTACTTTCAGAACAACAGACTGGCAAGCGAATCTATGCCACACGATTGCCGAAAACTGGATTTAAATTTGACCATTTGATTTGCTTTAATGACTACGCAGCAGCTTTAACTGTCCATAGTAATGAAAAATAATTCGACTACACTGTAAAGAAAGCTTAAAGAGTTGGTATGGATTTTGAATCATAACTATCAACAGATTCCGGAAAGGAACTACCTGAGTTGAGCACGAGGTTTGCTGTAGGGTGTAAAAGGGTGATCAATGAGAAAAATAATGTGCATGGGCCTGCTTGGATTAATGACAACAGCGAGTTGGGCGACTGAACAAAGCTGGTGTGTATTTGATCCATTGGGTACACAAGGGGATATTAGCCGCCGTTTACAGGATGTTCGTGCATATGCATTACAAAATCAGGTGCAGCTCAAGTTTAAAGTCTTTAAAAATGAAAAAGATGCGATACAGTCCTTTGATCAAAAACAATGTTCTGGTTTAGTGGCTTCAAATTTTAATACGCATCGCTATAACAATTTTATGGCGACAACGGGAGGAATTGGGCTCATCCCGAATAATCGTGTGGTGCGCGCCTTTCTACAACTGTTAAATCATCCTAATGTTGAAAAGCGGATGGTTGGTTCAGATTATGAAATGCTGGGGATGATTCCGATTGGAACGGCTTATATGATCATGAATACCCAGCAGATCAATAAAGTGTCGCAGCTAAGAAATAAAACTATTGGGATTCTGGCCGATAATCCCCCACAGTTGGCTTTGGTGCAAAGTGTGGGTTCGAAGCCAATTTATGTCGATTTTTCTAATGCGGTTGATTCATTTAAACGTAAAAAGATTGATATTCTGGCGGCTCCAGCTTATGGAATTCTGCCGTATAACCTAAAAAAAGAATTTGGTGAGGCCACACAGGTGGTGAATTTTCCTGTGGCTTATTTTGCCATGAATATTGTGATTCGGCCTCAAGCTTATCCTGCTGGTTTTGGTCATCAGATACGCACATGGTTTGTCAATAATAGCAACGTCTTGGCTGCACAGGCGATCCAGTGGGAAAATCATTTACCTGCTTATTACTGGGCGGATATCTCAGGTTATGAAAAGCAGGGATATGATGCTTTGGTGGCCAAGATTAGTAAACGTTATGTCGATGCAGGCTATTACGATGCGTACTTTGTCGAGTTGATTAATCGGCTGCGTTGTCAGGATGATCCTAAATATCTAGGCTGTCGCCGCTAACAGTAAAAGAAAAAGGCAACCGAAGTTGCCTTTTTTATGCTTATGCTTTCTTACGTTTTAGGCGACGTTTGGCTTGTTGTGATGCCATTGCTTCCAATGCCTCAGCCAGTTCTTCATCACTAAAAGTGGTGATGTGCTGTAGCATTTGTAAGGTGGTTTCATCCAGCACCAGTTGTGCCCCAGCCGCCATTTCACTGAAATTATCATCATATTCAATGAAGCCTTGCTCATTGTTACGAATGTAATTTTGCTGTGTTAGGACTTTAATAAAGCTCTGGAATAGCGCTTTATCGAAGAACTCTGGCGAGTTGAATTCATACAGCACAGACAGGCGTTGACCCAGTAAATGGCTTAATTCTTCCACTTGTTTGGTTGAGATATTGCCTGAACCACGTTGTGTGATCAGTGCTAGCGTCATGTAGTAACGTTCTAGGCTCTGTTTCACTGGCATTGCCAATGTAACCAGTTTTTGATGTTCTTCGCTGTTTGGTGTTGGGCTAAACAGGTTGCCATCGTTATCTTGGAAAATCAGGCCAATCTTCACCAATGCATCGATATAGCTATCAATCTTTTGCTGTAAATCACTCACTTGCCATTTCATGAACAGTTCAGCTTTCAAGAATGGATATAAGGTGCGAATCACGTTGCTTAAATCATTCTTGTGAATTTTTCCGTTGTGCTCAACCAGAGAAGCGACCAGTGACGGTAATACAAAGGCATGCAGGATGTTATTACGGAAGTAAGTCAGCAAGACTGCTTGGTTATCTTCAATCGCAATAATATCGCCTAATACATGTTGTACGCGTTTAATCAGTTTCAGCTTGAGACCATAGGCAACGATTTCTTTACCTGATAATGAAGTCACTTGAGTGCGTTCATCATAAGGTTGCTGAGTTGCCAAATCACGATAGATGTCGAGTTGTTTTGCACAGATCTCTTCATCCAAAGTGTGTTTTGGTGTTGCAAGCAAGATTAAAGAAAGCAATGAAACTGGATTGATCACCACAGCACGGTTGATATTTTCCAGAATCAGATGCGCTGAGTCTGCAACGACCGTTGAAATCTCGGTAGAGCTTGGTACGTCAGTCGGGTTTTGCTCGATATTATTCTGCTTCAGAATGTCATTCAGGAACACAGGTTCGCCGAAGTTCACATGAACTTTACCGAAGATGCGTTCAATTTTGCGTAAGGTTCTTACGATACCAAAAATTGACTCGGCTTCTTTTGGCTTACCTTGCATTTCACCGACATAGGTTGAGCCTTCCATTAGACGCTCATAACCGATATAAGTGGGAACAAATACGATTGGTTTAGCTGGGCCACGTAAATGCCCTTGAATGGTCATCGCCAACATACCTGTTTTCGGCGGTAATAAACGCCCTGTACGTGAACGACCACCTTCAATGAAGTATTCGATTGGGGTGTTGCGCGATAAGATGCTGTATAAATATTCTTTAAATACAGATGTATAAAGTGCATTTCCACGGAAAGAGCGACGAATAAAGAATGCACCGCCACCCCGTAATAACTGGCCTACAAATGGTAAGTTGAGGTTATCACCTGCTGCGATATACGGAATCATCAAGCCACGTTTATAAATCACATATGACAATAATAAATAGTCGATATGGCTACGGTGGCAAGGGGTGTAAACGATTTCATAATCTTTTGCCAGTTCACGAACCGTACTGAAGTTATGGACTTCAACGCCGTCATAGAGCTGTGTCCATAAACGGGTTAAAGCCATATCGGCAAAACGCACTGCAGATGCCGAGTAATCAGAGACGATTTCATTGACATAGCCAATTGCACGACGTTCTGCTTCGAGCATGCTGATTTTATGCTGAATGCTTTCACGACGAATCGCATCTTGCACTTCAGGTGACTTGATTACCGATTGCATCACATTACGGCGATCTGATAAATCGGGGCCGAGAACCACTTCACGCTGTTGATCGAGGTAAGTGTCTAGTGAGCTGGCAATATAGGTTGCTGGTGAAACATTCGGATGATTGGTCTTGGCATAGTCGACCAGTTCACGTAGCGATTGCGGCTCATGAAACTCTAAATAAGATTGTCGGCCGTGCAGACCAATATTCATCAACTGTTTGACTGTACCTGGGGTTGCCCATGTATCAGAGAATAAAAGTTTGAACCAGGAATCTTCTTTATCTGGCGAACGTCCCCAAAGTACCGTAACAGGCACAAGTTGAACATCAACATCAGGATGTTGTTCAAGCGCTTCAACAAGTTGTAATAGGCGAGGAGGGAAGGTTTGCGTATTAAAGAAATTATTTTCGTTGTGATGTAAAAACAGGACTGAGTTTTTTTCTTGGTAAGATCCAAAATTCAACGGATCCAATGCCGGTTTTAAATTGAGGCGACGGGTTTCACCATCGACCACCAATGCGTTACTACGCGAATAATTCTGTAAAACATAGCAAACTAACTTATTTGATTCTGTTGTATTTTGCTCTGCTGTGGTGGATTCTGTAGGAACTTCACCAAGAACATGTGGGGTTACCACAAGGTCAAGTAACTTACTCGAAAGTTGGCGATACATTTGACCAAATCCAGTCTTGGACATTACAAACTCCTAAATCATAATCCTGGCATCGATTCATGATGAACACGACATTCTGCGGTATTCTTACATAAAACGGTATGTTATTTTCTGACAAAATATAGCGTATTTGGTAGATTTTATCGTTAAAAATCGTATTTTTAGCAGTTATAAATACGATTAATGTGACGGATGAATCATTTTATCCTGACCATTGTCATTTGAATTTGTGGCACAATCAAAATTATCAACCCTGAAAGGATTGGTTGATCTCTCCCCCATTGATGTTGGAAGAATATTACATGAATGCGTTAACTCAAGAATTGGTTGAACTTTTGACTCTGGAAAAGCTGGAACAGCATATTTTCCGAGGCAATAGCCGCAATTTGGTAGGCAAACGGGTATTCGGCGGACAGGTTCTTGGACAGGCCTTGAGAGCAGCGTCATATACGACGGATCGTCCGGCACACTCTTTACATGCCTATTTCCTGTACGGGGGCGATGTCAATGCGCCGATTATCTACGAAGTCGATCCACTTCGAGATGGTAAGAGTTTTGCCAGCCGACAGGTGCGTGCCATTCAACATGGACGTACTATTTTTTCTGCGATGGTATCTTTTGCCTATCCAGAAGAAGGGTTGAACTATCAGCACAAAGAGCCAGAATATCCTGCGCCTGAAACATTAAAGTCAGAAAATGAACTGAAAGAAAGTCTGATTAATTTCGTGCCTGAAAATGTGCGTGCCAGCTTTATGCGTGAACGTCATGTCGAGATTCGTCCAACGCAGTTAATCAATCCATTTCAGCCTCAACCTGAAGCTCCATTTTATGCGCACTATATTCGTACCCACGGTACGATTCCGAAAGATCTGGATGAAATCTCATTACATCAGGCAATTGTTGCGTTCTATTCGGACTTTACTTTGATGACTACAGCATTGCGTCCACATGGTTTATCTTGGATTTCTCCGAATCTGCAATGTGCCAGTATTGATCACACCATCTATTTCCATCGTCCGTTACGTGCTGATGAATGGATGCTCTACGATATGGAAGCAACGGTGAGTGCTAGTTCTCGCGGTCTGAACTTTGGGCGGATGTGGCAAAATGGTCAGTTGGTCTGTAGTACTGTCCAAGAAGGTTTGATTCGGCTCAGAGAAATCGAAACCCAATAAAAATAAGCTCATACTAAAGCCATCATTATGATGGCTTTTTTAGCATAAGGCTGACAAAAAATTGCTCGATTCTTCAACATGAGCATGCCATAGTAAGGTGAAGTTAAAGAGCTTTATCAATCACAATGAATTTAAATACACAGATTTTGATTGCAGCCGTGCTCGGTGTAGCATTTGGTTTTCTGCTGATTGCTTATCCGCAAACGGCATTTGTTGACTACAGTCTATATGGTCTTGGTGTCTTAAGTAGTATCTTTATTGGCTTGCTGAAAATGCTACTGATTCCATTGATCTTTAGTTCAATTGTGGTGGGTGTTTCCAATTTACAGGCAGGCGGCCAATTTGGTCGGGTCTGGAAAATTACAGCGTTGAGTTGTTTTACCACCACCACTTTGGCTTTGATTTTAGGGATCAGTTGTGCGCATTTGTTTGATGTGGGCAAAGGTGTAGATATCCAGCTGTTTCAGGCCGCCATGGATAATCATCAAACACCCGATACCTTAACGCCGTCCAGCTTTTTCACCACTTTTATTCAAAATACCTTAATTAATCCCTTCAAAGCATTTAGCGAAGGCAATGTGCTGGCTGTGGTGGTGTTTGCTTTATTCCTTGGCGTGGCCTTGGTCAAGGGCGGGGAACGTTTTGCTTTAGTCCGTAATATTAGCCAGCAATTTTTTGACATCATGATGATGCTGGTGGGCTGGGTAATGAAGCTTGCGCCGATTGGTATTTTTGCGTTATTGGCGAAGTTGATTGCGACAGAAGATCTGTCCGTACTTAGTCGTCTGGTCGAGTTTGCTGCGGTGGTGACAGGGACAACCATTTTTCATGGAGTGGTGGTATTGCCTGCCTTGCTCTGGATCTTCGGGCGCATGAATCCGATCACCTTTTTCAGAGGTGCGAGAACTGCATTGGTCACCGCATTTGCGACCAGCTCAAGTTCTGCGACCATGCCATTGAGTATGAAATGTGCTCAGGAAAATCTAGGAGTGCGACCACAAACCGCAGGTTTTGTGATTCCACTGGGTACGCAGTTAAATATGGATGGTACGGCACTGTATGAGGCAGCCGCGGCTTTATTTATTGCGAATCTGATGGGGCTGGATCTAAGTTTGACTCAGCAAGTTATCGTTTGTTTAACCGCGATGATTGCTTCATTGGGCGCACCGGGTATTCCAAGTGCAGGCATGGTCACCATGATTATGGTATTGCAATCTGTGGGGTTACCAGCCGAAGCGATTGCGATTTTACTGCCGATTGACCGTGTCTTAGATACCGTGCGTACAGTGGTCAATGTACAGGGTGACATGATGATCAGTGTGGTGGTAGATCGTTATGCCAAACAGGCAGAGACTGAAGCAGGCTAAGCTGAATTGGAAAAAAAGCAGGAGATGACTCCTGCTTTTTTTGTCTTTAAAGTTTAAGCGGCTTGTTGTAAAGCACGTTTTGCGGCTGGTGAATTGTTTAAGTAATTCACGGCATCTTGAGTATTACCTTCCTTAACAGGGTCGTACCACGGCATTAAATAATCCAATTGCTGTGCCACTAACCATGCTGGACCCGGCAAAATTTTAGAGTCTTTTAATGCAATCTTCGACCATTCAATCCAGATCCATGGCTTGAACACACTTGGCTTCTTATCAGCGAAACGTGGATCCTGACTCATGATATGCGCTGCGCCGTCGACCCAGAGTCCTAGAACACCAGCAATGACTGCAACACTTAGGTAGTAACGTGCGATATAGCTACCACCTAAATGACGGTAAAGATCAAAGGCAACGGTACGATGTTCAATTTCTTCCGACCCATGCCATTTAATCAAATCAAGCATTTCAGGATCGGCGCCCAGTTCTTCCCAGCGTTTGTTGTAAAGCGCATATTTACCTAATACACAAGTCATGTGCTCAACGGTGGCAATCACTCCGAGACGGAATAAATCCCATTGATGATCAAGTACTTTTGGGATTTCTTTACCGAAAGGTTTATCTGCCAAAGCTTTGGTGAATAAGAAATCCATAATGTCGAGATTGCGCTGAATATCGATATTGCGTTGGCTGAGATATTCTTTGTTGGCAGAGGTGTGCGCAACGGCATGCATGGCTTCTTGACGAATAAATGCCTGCACATCCTGTTTTAGTTTTTCATCGGTAATTTCAGGGAGGACTTTGTTATATAAACGACAAAACCAAAACTCACCAGCAGGTAAAATATTGTTAATTTCATTAATAAAATAGCTGGCAAAAGGCTGGTTTGGAATCCAATCCACTGGTGTATTTTCCCAATCAAATTTAACTTTGCGCGGGAGGATTTTATAGTCAATCGAAGAACCAAGTTTGTTCTTCACAAATGATAGTAATTTCATTGTTGTTTAGTCCTAATCGATAGTGCAATGAACCAACACTAAGCAGTATATGTAAACTACCTAGTGTTTGTGTTTAGCAATTCGGGACAATTAAAAATTATTTAATGCATCAAGTTGCATAAAATGCATTTTTTATTCTTCTACATCAGTTTCCGAGGCTTCAGGGATCTGATCGAGGTTAAATTCAGTCGGTTGATCGAGGGTGAAATTCAAGCGACCTGCCATCACACTGGCCAGTTCTTCTAAGCCGATTCGGTTCAATGACGAGAACAACTGAATTGAGAAATCAAGTTTCATCTTTTTCAACTGCTGTTTAACTTCTAACAGCACTTTGTTGGCAGGACCACGGTTTAGTTTATCTGCTTTGGTCAGCAGGATATGTACGAATAAATGACGTGAATGCGCCCATTCCAGCATCATCAAGTCAAAATGTTGCAATGGATGACGAATATCCATCAATAACACCAGACCTTGTAAGCTCTTACGGTGAATCAGGTAATTTTCCAATTCTTTTTGCCAGACGATTTTCATAGCTTCTGGAACAGCCGCATAACCATAACCTGGTAAATCAACCAGACGCTGATCAGGGTTACCTAAACTAAAAAAGTTGATCATTTGAGTACGACCAGGTTTTTTAGAAGCACGTGCGAGTTGCTTTTGATTGGTTAAGGTGTTGATGGCACTGGATTTACCCGCATTAGAGCGACCAGCAAATGCAATTTCATAGCCTGTATCTTCTACGCATAAAGACAGTTTTGGCGCACTCATCAAAAATTCAGCTTGGCGTAACCAAGTGAGAGACTGTACTGCATATTCAGTCACTGCAGGGTCAGCTTTTTTCTCATAACTGATTTTTTGTTTAGGAGCGAGTTTGGCTTTGGTGTCTTTGGATTTTTCACTGCGACGCATAGAAGCTTACTTTTGAATTGAAATAGCAACGACCATTATAAAGGATGTGACGGCTTCGTGCGAATCTTGATGTTGAAGTGCTTACTAAGCTTTCTGTGACAACTCTAAAAAGTTAATCTCTGAATGGATCGGAGAAGGAATAATACCGTGCTGAACCACTTCACCGAGCGTATATTGATTTAGGCTTTGATAAAAGCTTTCTAATGCCTGATCTAAAATACCTTTGAGGCCGCAATGGGAGCGTAATACGCAGGGTGGGGTATTGCACTCAACAATTTGATGGCTACCTTGCAAGGTTCGAACAATCTCACCTAGCTTCAAGCTCTTGGCTTCAGGGTTTAGGCGAAGACCGCCTCCTTTACCACGAATGGTCACAATCCATTGCTGTTTGCCCATGAAGTGAACCACTTTCACCAGATGATTTTGTGACACATGTAAGTCCTGCGCGATATCTGCAATCGTATACGGTACATCACTCGGGCGAGCGACATACATCAGGATTCTGAGTGCATAATCTGTAAACTTATTGAGTTGCATGTGGTTTCGCTCAATCTGGAGCAATAAATAGAAAAGGCTAGTCTATCACAGGCTAGCCTTATACAAAATGCGGTGTAAATTAGCTGAGCTTAACGCCACCTGTACCAAAGGCTTCGCTATGAATATTTTTAGCAGGAATGCCGCGTGCTACCAGTGCCTTGTGTTGCTCTGCCATAAATGGCATCGGGCCGCATAAATAGTAATCGGCATTGACTGGTAATAGCGCTGCATCTAAGGTGCTGAGGTCTAAACGACCAGCGACATCATAATCTTCACCGAGCACATCTGCTGCATGTGGAAATTCATAAGCAGTGAATGTACTCAAACGTGGAAACTTGCTTTTCAATTCATGAATATGCTTCTTCATGGCATGGACTTGGCTACTACGACATGCATGAATAAAGCTGACAGGCTGTGGCATATCTAAAGTCACCAATTGATTCAGCATCGCAATCATTGGGGTTAAACCGACACCACCACTGATAAATACATTACGTTTGTTGCTGTCGATTAAATAGAAGTTTCCTGTCGGTGCAGACACTTCAATTTCTGAACCTTCAGCTAAACCATGTAATGTGCTTGATACCCAACCACCAGCAAGTTCACCTTTTTCATCTTCACGCTTCACTGAGATACGTAGGTAATCTGCCTGTGGACTAGTTGAAAGTGTGTATTGGCGGGGTTGTCTTAAATTAAGCTCAGGTACGAACACACGAACTGAAATATATTGGCCTGCTTCATATTTTGGTAATTCACCACCATCAACAGGCGCAAGGTAGAAAGAGGTGATTTCGTCACTTTCTACGACTTTCTTGGCGATTTTGAAATTACGCCAGCCTAACCAGCTGCCTTTGGTTTGTTGATGTTGGTCATAAATCGCTTTTTCAGTACTGATAAATAAATCAGCCAATTGACCATAAGCCGCAGCCCATGCACCAATTAATGGATCTTCCATTGAAATATTCAGTACTTCACTAATGGAATGCAGCAGGTTTTCACCCACGATGCCGTAATCTGGTGACTGAATATTTAAGCTGACATGTTTATGCGCAATCAGTTCAACCACAGGTAAAAGCACAGAAGGATCTTCAATGTTCTCCGCATAAGCTAAAACTGCCCCCGCAAGCGCCTGTGCCTGTGCACCACTGCGCTGATGTCCCATGTTAAAGGTTTCTTTTAAATCAGGGTTGTTACCCAACATGCGGTTATAAAAGTATCCAGTCAGCGCTACGCCATTTTCACGAAGAACTGGAACTGTTGCTTTAACAAGGTCAATTTGCTGCGGAGTCATAGGAGATCTCTCTTGGCTATCATTTATAAGATGTATTTAAAATATACCTTTAAAAATAGATTTGCAATGCTAAATTAAATAAAAGCCATAAAAAAATTAAGGGATAATAAATTATCCCTTAATTTTCAATTGAGTATTGTTTTATTTTTTGCCGAAGAGGGAGCCGAGTAGACCACGCACAATTTTCTGTCCAGTACTACCACCTAGACTACGCGCGGCACTTTTGGCAAATGTTCCTACGATATCCTGTGTCAGCTTCTCACGGTCACGTTGTGCTTTTTCAGCAGCTTTTTGCTGTTCACGGGCAAAACGTTCTTGCTCTTTGGCTTGTTGCTTGGCGAGCGCTTCCTGTTCTTTGCTTTGTTGTTGTGCCAGATCATCGGCTTCTTTTTGCTGGGATTGTTGCAATACTTTCTTTTGCAGCATTTCATAGGCACTATCCCGATCTACCGCTTGATCGTAAACACCTGCGACAATGCTTTGTGAAATGATCACTTGACGTTCTTCGGGACTAATCGGCGTAAACGATGAGTAGGGCGGCATTACCCAACCGCGCTCTACGATTTGTGGTGTGCCTTGTTCATCTAGACAGCTAATTAATGCTTCACCAACTGCGAGTTCGGTAATGGCTTGATCAACTTTAAACTCTGGATTGGCGCGGAAAGTATCTGCGGCAGTTTTGACAGCTTTCTGGTCTTTAGGGGTAAAAGCACGTAAAGCATGTTGTATGCGATTCCCGAGTTGTCCTAATACGCTTTCAGGTAGATCCAGCGGATTTTGAGTAATAAAGTAAATCCCGACGCCTTTAGAACGGATCAGACGAACCACTTGTTCAATTTTTTGTTGTAAGGCAGGGCTGGCATTGTCAAATAACAGGTGGGCTTCATCAAAGAAGAATACCAGTTTGGGTTTATCCATATCGCCGACTTCTGGCAGTTGTTCGAACAGTTCTGACATCATCCAGAGTAAGAAAGTGGCGTACAGCTTCGGGGTATTCATTAGCTTGTCAGCAGCTAAGATATTGATATAGCCATGTCCATTGGTATCGGTCTGAATGAAGTCGAGGATATTCAGACTTGGTTCACCAAAGAATTGTTCTCCACCTTGATCGCCTAAGGCCAGTAAATTCCGTTGAATCGCGCCTAGACTGGCAGGAGAGAGATTGCCATATTCAGCTTTTAGTTCAGCAGTATTTTCACTGACGTAGGTCAGCATTGCTTTTAGATCTTTAAAATCGATCAGTAGTAAGCCTTGATCATCAGCAACACGGAACACGGCCGAAAGGACACCTTCCTGTGTATCGTTCAGATTAAGCATTTGCGCCAGCAGTAAAGGGCCGATTTCTGAAATCGTGGTGCGGATCGGGTGGCCTTGCTGAGCAAATAAATCCCAGAAAATGACAGGAGAAGCGGCAAATGGGACGGGTTCAAGTTGTAAGGTTTTCAGTCGTTCATCAAATTTAGGATTACTCTCACCAGCTTTGGCAAGGCTAGAAACATCGCCTTTGGCATCGGCGAGGAAGACGGGTACACCCAGTCGGGAAAAGCTTTCTGCCAGTACTTTTAGAGTAACGGTTTTCCCCGTACCTGTTGCACCAGCAATCAAACCATGTCGGTTTGCAAATTTAGAATGCAAAACAATATCTTGTGTTGTATCTGTGGTTTTTTTAGCAATAACGATTGGTGTACTCATTCTTCACCTGTTTTTTTGATCTCAATCGAGCTGTTTTAATGCGTTTTGAATATCTTGGATTAAATCTTCTGGATGTTCTAGTCCTATACAGAAGCGCACCAATAAACCTTGTTGTAAA
This sequence comes from Acinetobacter sp. YK3, assembly GCF_001729365.1. Classification (NCBI taxonomy): domain Bacteria; kingdom Pseudomonadati; phylum Pseudomonadota; class Gammaproteobacteria; order Moraxellales; family Moraxellaceae; genus Acinetobacter; species Acinetobacter sp. YK3. Next base: position 21,057 of record NZ_LZPJ01000089.1, on the reverse strand, counting down.
TGTGTATTTTCCAGCGAACGCATCTGCTTTAAATCATAGAGCATAGCTAGGCTGACTGGGCCACCCCAGCTAAATCCAAGTTTAAACAATTTCAAGTTATCACAGAATTGTCGAACCGCCGTCAAGTCATAATTAGCTTTAAAAATGACACTGACCAAGCCTGCGCTTTTGCCTGTGGTACAAATGTCTGACCAGAACGAGTGACCTGCTGAATCTGGTGAACTTGGATGTAAAACCTGACTAAATTGAGGCTGTTGTTTGAGCCATTCCAGCAACACACGGGCGCTTTGTGCTTGCTGTTCATAGCGAAGCGACATGTGTGCCAGACTACGTTGAATCTGAACAGTATCATCGCCTGATACAGAAATCCCTTGAATGGCATGCATGCGATAGAGCTTGTGATGTAATTGTTGATCACGGGTCACGACTGAACCCATGAGGATATCGCCACCGCCGCTTGGGTATTTGGTAAGAGCATGTACAGTGATGTCGACCGCTAAATGTTCATCGGAGAAATCGAAAGCATTAAAAGCAAGCCCTGCACCCCAAGTGTTATCTAATGCAGTGAGTACATTGGCTTGTTGGGCTTTCTTGACCAGATTTTTGAGATCGGGAAATTCTAGGGTGACTGAGCCGGCTGCTTCGAGCCAGATTAATTTGGCTTTCTCTGTGGGTTGAAAGCTGGCTGCATCAACTGGATTATAAATTTTAACGCTGATGCCGTACCGGTCTTGCAGATTATTCAAATGTTCAAGGTTAGGGCCATAGATATTGTCGGCGACCCACACCTCATCACCAGTGCTTAGAAATGTACTGTTCACCAGATTAATTGCAGATAAGCCGCTGGGTGCAAGCAGGCAATAATTTCCGCCTTCAATTCTTGCAATATTGTCCCCTAATGTAAAAGTAGTTGGGGTGCCGTGTGTGCCATAACTATAGTCATAGGCATCGGTCCAGTGGCGATCAAAAAGGTGCGCTGTTGTTTTAAAAATAATCGTAGATGCACGAAATAGGGGAGGCTGGATGGTTTCTATGTATTGAGGAGCTTTACGTGGTGCATGAATGAGATCAGTTTGTGCTTTATTGTGAGTTGTCATAGGGCAAAATTAAATCAATAGAATGCGTCTCAGGTTAAGAGAAAATGATAAAAGCTGCTAGTGCTTTGCTGCTTTTGTACAGAATCGGTACAGATTCAGGTCATCAATAAAAACTGGCTTTATTTTTGCTAAGACTAATCATCATTCTAACGATAATAGGTTTTCGCGCATGAAGTCGCATTTAAGAGTGCATTATTTTCAGCACATCGCTGGCGAAGGTTTTGGCAGTTGCTATGACTTTTTAAAAGCACATCACGCAAAAATTACAGCAACAGAATTTTTTGCATTACCTGTTGATTTACCTTTAGAGCTTGAAGCGCTGCCACGCGTAGATGAAGTTGATCTCTTGATTATTATGGGGGGAACGATGAGCGTGAATGATGAGGCGAATTATCCTTGGTTAAAATTAGAAAAAAGGTGGCTAAGACGTTATCTGGCTGCGGGAAAACCTGCCATTGGCTTGTGTTTGGGTGGACAATTGATAGCGAATGCCTTGGGTGCAGCAGTCAGTCGTAATCCTGATCAGGAGCTTGGCTGGATGGATGTAGGACGTGCTTCACATATTCCAGAGCAATGTTTCCAGATACCAGAACAATTGAATATTTTACAGTGGCATAGTGAAACGTTTGAAATTCCCAAAGGCGCAATACGTCTAGCGGAAAATAAGGTGTGTTTAAATCAGATGTATCAAATTGGACGCAATGTATTGGGATTTCAGTTTCATCCAGAGATGACACCACACGCCTTGGCGCTGTTGATTGAGGGGGAGGAAGAGATGGCTGTTTTTAATGGAAGGTATGTACAGCCTATTGCTGAATTAAAAAGAAGCTTGAAAAGTAAATTTGAGCAGGGTAATCGTTTACTGAATCAGGCGATTGATTATGTGGTGAGTGCTTGAGCTGACAAAATGCTTAAAAAATGAAAAGAAGAATTGCATAAGACTTAAACAATCGTTATAATGGGCGACCCTCAAATGGAGGGCGTTTACTACGAAGAAAGTAGTCAACGCATTACAGTCGTGGCATCGATCACGACCATAGTGATTTTCACTGCCCTTGACACTTACCAAAAGGTGAGGTGCGTCATGGGTGATTCTTTATATATTTGGCTTGGAGTTTACTGGTATGTCTAACCAGAGAATTCGTATCCGTTTGAAGTCTTTTGATCATCGTCTGATTGATCAATCTGCTCAAGAGATCGTAGAAACCGCTAAGCGTACTGGCGCACAAGTGTGTGGTCCAATTCCGATGCCTACTCGCATCGAACGCTTCAACGTTCTTACTTCACCACACGTCAACAAAGACGCTCGTGATCAGTACGAAATCCGCACTTATAAACGTTTGATCGATATCGTTCAACCAACAGATAAAACTGTTGATGCATTGATGAAGTTAGATCTTGCTGCTGGTGTTGATGTTCAGATCGCTTTGGGTTAAGGCTTTCGGTTGATTAACTTTTAAGTTAATTAGGCCGCTTTATTAGAGGTTTATGCACATGGCTATTGGTTTAGTCGGTCGCAAATGTGGTATGACTCGCGTCTTTACGGATGCTGGTGTATCTGTACCTGTTACAGTTATCGAAGTCGATCCAAACCGCATTACGCAAATCAAAACACTTGAAACTGATGGTTATCAAGCAATTCAAGTAACTACTGGTGAACGTCGCGAATCGCGCGTAACTAACGCTCAGAAAGGTCACTTCGCGAAAGCTGGTGTTGCTGCTGGTCGTTTAGTTAAAGAGTTCCGTGTTACTGAAGCTGAGCTTGAAGGCCGTGAAGTTGGTGCTTCTATCGGTGTTGATTTGTTCACAGTTGGTCAAATTGTTGACGTAACTGGTCAATCAAAAGGTAAAGGTTTCCAAGGTGGTGTTAAGCGTTGGAATTTCCGTACGCAAGATGCTACTCATGGTAACTCTGTATCTCACCGTGTATTAGGTTCTACAGGTCAAAACCAGACTCCTGGTCGCGTGTTCAAAGGCAAGAAAATGGCTGGTCACTTAGGTGACGAACGCGTAACAGTTCAAGGTCTTGAAATCGTATCTATTGACGCTGAACGTTCTGTTTTAGTTGTTAAGGGTGCTATTCCTGGTTCAACTGGCGGTGACGTTGTTGTACGTCCTACCATCAAGGCCTGAGGGGAAATACTGTGAATTTAAAAACTGTTTCCGGCTCTGCTGTTGAATTGTCTGAAGTTGCTTTCGGACGTGAATTTAACGAAGCTCTTGTACACCAAGTTGTTACAGCTTACTTAGCTGGTGGTCGTCAAGGTACTCGTGCTCACAAATCACGTGCAGATGTTTCTGGCGGTGGTAAAAAACCATTCCGTCAAAAAGGTACTGGTCGCGCTCGTGCGGGTTCTATTCGTAGCCCTATCTGGGTTGGTGGTGGTAAAACTTTTGCTGCTCGCCCACAAGATTGGTCTCAAAAAGTAAACCGTAAGATGTACCGCGGTGCAATGCAATGTATCTTAGCTGAACTTGTTCGCCAAGATCGTCTTGTATTAGTTGAAGAGTTTGCTGTTGCAGCTCCAAAAACTAAAGAATTGCTTGCAAAGCTTACTGACTTGAATGCAACTCGCGCATTGATCATTACAGATGCTGTAGATGAGAACTTGTATCTCGCAGCTCGCAACCTTCCACACGTTGATGTGGTTGATGCTACTGCTATTGATCCTGTTAGCTTGATCGCATTTGATAAAGTTGTAATGTCTGTAGCTGCTGCTAAGAAAATTGAGGTAGAACTCGGATGAACAACGAACGTATCTATCAAGTCCTATTAGGACCAGTATTCTCAGAAAAAGCACAAGTTTTAGGTGATACTGCTGGTGTTCAAGTGTTCAAAGTTGCATTAAATGCAAACAAACTTGAAATCAAGAAAGCAGTTGAGCAGCTCTTCGGTGTTGAAGTTGTAAAAATCAATACAACGATCACTAAAGGTAAAACAAAACGCTTTGGTAAAACATTAGGACGTCGTTCTGATGTGAAAAAAGCATACGTCACCCTGAAAGCTGGCCAAGATGTAGAAATGGCTGACTTGGGCGATACCGCTGAAAACGCAGCGGAATAAGGACGAGAATTATGCCAATTCAAAAATGTAAGCCAACGTCTCCAGGACGTCGCTTTGTAGAGAAAGTGGTTCATGACCACCTTCACAAAGGCGCTCCTTATGCACCGTTGGTAGAAGCTAAAAAACGTACTGGTGGTCGTAATAACAATGGTCACATCACTACACGTCACGTGGGTGGTGGTCATAAGCAAAACTACCGTATTGTTGACTTTAAACGTAACAAAGATGGTATTCCAGCGACTGTAGAGCGCATCGAATACGATCCTAACCGTACAGCTCATATTGCTTTATTGAAATATGCTGACGGTGAACGTCGCTACATCATTGCACCTAAAGGCTTACGTGCTGGTGATAAAGTTCAATCTGGTAACGATGCTCCAATTCGTCCAGGTAACTGCTTACCACTTCGTAACATGCCAATCGGTTCTACACTTCACAACCTTGAACTTAAAATCGGTAAAGGTGCTCAATTAGCACGTTCTGCTGGTACTTCAGTTCAGTTGTTGGGTCGTGATGGTTCTTACGCTATCGTTCGTTTACGTTCTGGTGAAATGCGTAAAGTCCATGTTGAATGTCGTGCTGTAATTGGTGAAGTTTCTAACCAAGAAAGCAACCTTCGTTCATTGGGTAAAGCTGGTGCTGCGCGCTGGCGTGGTATTCGTCCTACCGTTCGTGGTATGGCGATGAACCCAGTAGATCACCCGCACGGTGGTGGTGAAGGGCGTAGTAAAGGTATTCAACCTGTAAGCCCATGGGGTCAAAAAGCTAAAGGGTACAAGACACGTACCAACAAGCGTACGACTAAGATGATTATTCGCGACCGTCGCGTCAAGTAAGGGAATCTGAATAATGCCTCGTTCATTAAAAAAAGGTCCATTCGTCGACGCACATTTGTTCGCTAAGGTTGAAGCTGCTGTAGCTGCTAACAACCGTAAGCCGATCAAAACTTGGTCACGTCGTTCAATGATCCTTCCAGACTTTGTTGGTTTAACAATTTCTGTTCACAATGGCCGTAACCACGTTCCAGTAATTGTTACTGAACACATGGTTGGTCATAAATTGGGTGAATTCGCGCCAACTCGTACCTATCGTGGTCACGGTGTTGATAAGAAGTCTAAACGTTAATAGGTGCTATGATGGAAGTAACTGCTAAATTACGCGGTGCCGCTATCTCGGCACAAAAAGCACGTTTAGTTGCTGATTTGATCCGTGGTAAGTCGGTTGCACGTGCGATAGACATTTTAAACTTCAGCAACAAGAAAGCAGCTGTGCTCGTTAAAAAAGCACTTGAATCTGCAATCGCGAATGCTGAACACAACAACAGCTTAGATGTTGATGACCTTAAAGTAACTACGATTTACGTTGATGAAGGCATGAGCCTTAAACGTATCATGCCACGTGCTAAAGGCCGTGCAGATCGTATTACTAAGCGTACTTGTCACATCACCGTTAAGGTAGGGGTTTGATATGGGTCAGAAGGTTCATCCAATCGGTATCCGCCTAGGTGTTGTGAAACGCCATAACGCTAACTGGTATGCGAATCCGAAGCAATACGCTGAATACTTGCTTAAAGATCTTCAAGTTCGTGAGTTTTTAATCAAAAAACTTAAAAACGCGATGATCAGCAATATTCTTATCGAACGTCCTACAGGCGCTGCTAAAGTAACTATTAGCACTGCTCGTCCTGGTATCGTTATCGGTAAAAAAGGCGAAGACATTGAAAAATTACAGCGCGAACTCACCAATATTATGGGTGTTCCAGCTCAAGTTAGCATCAATGAAATTGATCGCCCTGACTTGGACGCACGTTTAGTTGCTGAAGCAATTGCTTCTCAATTAGAAAAGCGTGTTATGTTCCGTCGTGCTATGAAACGTGCGGTTCAAAACACTATGCGTGCTGGCGCTAAAGGTATCAAAGTTGAAGTTTCTGGCCGTTTAGGTGGTGCAGAGATCGCTCGTACTGAGTGGTATCGTGAAGGTCGTGTACCTTTGCATACACTTCGTGCTGACATCGACTATGCAACTATGCGCGCAGAAACAACATACGGTACGATCGGTGTTAAAGTTTGGATTTTCCGTGGTGAGATCTTAGGTGGCATGAAACAAGTCATGAACCCTGCTCCTGCTGAAGAGCGTCCAGCTAAACGCGGTCGTGGTCGTGGTGAAGGTCAAGAGCGTCGTGGTCGTCGCGGTGACCGTGCTGCTGACAAGGGAGAATAATCCATGTTGCAACCTAAACGTACCAAATTCCGTAAAGTGCACAAAGGCCGTAACACTGGTCTAGCGCATCGTGGTAGTACAGTATCATTTGGTTCGATTGCAATTAAAGCAACTGAACGTGGTCGTATGACTGCGCGTCAGATTGAAGCTGCACGTCGTACCATTAGCCGTCGTATCAAACGTGGTGGTAAAATCTTCATCCGCGTATTCCCAGACAAACCAATTACCGAAAAACCATTAGAAGTTCGTATGGGTAAAGGTAAAGGTAGCGTGGAATACTGGGTTTGTCAGATCCAGCCAGGTAAGATCCTGTACGAAATTGAAGGTGTTAGCGATGAGTTAGCGCGTGAAGCTTTTGCTTTAGCTGCTGCTAAACTCCCGTTTAAAACCACTATCGTGACTCGGACGGTGATGTAATGAAAACTAAAGATCTACGTGAAAAGTCGGTAGAAGAGTTGAAAGCTTTGCTTGATGAGCAACAGCTTAACCAATTCCGTCTTCGTATGGCGAAAGCAACTGGTCAACTAGGCAAATCGCATGAAGTGCAAATTGCTCGTAAGACAATTGCTCGTATTAAGACACTCCTTACCGAAAAACAGGGGAACGGACAATGAGTGAAAAAACAGTCCGCACGTTAACCGGCAAAGTCGTAAGCGACAAAATGGACAAGTCTATTGTTGTGCTTATTGAACGCCGCGTTCAACACCCGTTGTATGGCAAATCAATCCGCCGTTCAACTAAATTACACGCTCATGATGAGAACAATGTTGCTAAATTAGGCGACTTGGTAACCATCAAAGAAAGCCGCCCAATTTCTAAAACTAAAGCTTGGACTTTAGTGGAAGTAGTTGAAGCTGCTGCTGAGTAATTAGACGTTCTTGTTGCATCATCGGACAATTTCGAGTACTCTTTGAGCCTTTCGAAATTGTGACCGGTGATGCTCGGTTTTGGAGTAGGGCAATGATTCAAACCGAAAGTATGCTCGACGTAGCAGACAACAGTGGTGCACGCCGCGTACAATGTATTAAAGTACTTGGTGGTTCACACCGTCGTTATGCTTCAGTTGGCGACATTATTAAAGTTACTGTAAAAGAAGCAATCCCACGCGCACGTGTTAAAAAAGGTGACGTGATGAATGCTGTAGTTGTTCGTACAAAGTTCGGCATCCGTCGTCCAGACGGTTCAGTTATTCGTTTCGACGATAACGCAGCTGTTATTTTGAACAACAACAAAGCTCCGATTGCTACTCGTATCTTCGGACCAGTGACTCGTGAACTTCGTACTGAACAGTTCATGAAAATCATTTCATTGGCTCCTGAAGTTCTATAAGAGGCAATCATGGCTAAGATTAAAAAAGGCGATCAAGTAATCGTGATCGCAGGTAAAGAAAAAGGCAAACAAGGTGTTGTTTTGTCTATTTCTGAAGATCGAGTTAAGGTCGAAGGCCTTAACTTAGTGAAGAAGCATCAAAAGCCAAACCGTGTAACTGGCGCTGAAGGCGGTATCGTTACTCAAGAGGCTACGCTTCATATCTCAAACGTGGCAATTTTTAATGCTACAACCCAAAAGGCTGACCGTATTGGTTACCAAGTGATTGATGGCGCGAAAACTCGTGTTTATAAATCAAATGGTGAATCAGTGGCGGTAGCGAAGTAATAGGTTGAAAAGGCAATGGCCAGACTTAAAGCACGTTACAACGACGAACTTAAAGCAAAGTTAAAAGAAGAACTTAGCGTTAAGAACGTGATGGATATTCCTCGCATCACGAAAATCACCCTTAACATGGGTGTAGGCGCAGCTGCAACTGATAAGAAATTATTAGATGGCGCTGTTGCTGATATGCAACTCATTGCTGGTCAAAAACCAGTTGTGACTCTTGCTCGTAAATCAATCGCTGGTTTCAAAATCCGTGACGGTTGGCCGATCGGTTGTAAAGTTACTTTACGCGGCGACCAAATGTACGAATTCTTGGATCGTTTGATCTCGATCGCAATCCCTCGTATCCGTGACTTCCGTGGTTTCTCTGCGAAATCATTTGATGGTCGTGGTAACTACTCTATGGGTTTAAAAGAGCAAATCGTTTTCCCTGAAATCGATTTTGACAAAATTGATCGTATCCGTGGTTTAGATATCACTATTACGACCACTGCTCGTAGCGATGACGAAGGCCGTGCGCTTATGCGTGCATTCGGCTTCCCGTTCAAATAAGAGGTCGATATGGCTAAGAAAGGTATGATTAATCGCGAATTGAAACGCGAAAAGACAGTTGCTAAATACGCTGCAAAACGTGCTGAATTAAAAGCAACGATTGCAAATGTAAATGCGAGTGACGAAGAACGTTTCGAAGCGACATTAAAGTTACAGGCATTGCCACGTAACGCATCTCCAGTACGTCTTCGTAACCGTTGTGGTTTAACTGGTCGTCCTCATGGTTACTTCCGTAAGTTCGGTTTAAGCCGTAACAAATTACGTGACACAGTAATGCAAGGTGATGTACCGGGCGTTGTTAAGGCAAGCTGGTAAGGAGCGACTAAATGAGTATGCAAGATACCGTTGCCGACATGTTAACCCGTGTTCGTAACGCACAAATGGCTAAGAAACAAACTGTTTCTATGCCTTCTTCTAAGTTGAAAGTTGCGATTGCAAACGTTCTTCAACAAGAAGGTTATATTTCAGATGTAGCAGTTGCTCAAGAAGAGACAAAAGCTACTCTGACAATTACTTTAAAATATTTCGAAGGCAAACCAGTTATCGAAACCGTTAAGCGCGTAAGCCGTCCAGGTCTTCGCCAATACCGCGGTAAAGATAAAATTCCTAGCGTTAAGCAAGGTTTGGGTATTGCAATTGTTTCTACAAGCAAAGGCATCATGACTGATCGCGCTGCACGTGCTGCGGGCATCGGTGGTGAAGTTATTGCTTTTGTTTCTTAATAGGTGATTCCTCATGTCTCGTGTGGCTAAAGCCCCAGTAACTGTACCTAATGGTGTAGCAGTTACTCAGAACGGCCGGCAGGTCGAAGTGAAAGGCAGCAAAGGTACATTGTCTTTCAACCTGCATGCGCTGGTCGAGCTAAAACAGGAAGAAGGTAAACTTCAACTTGCTCCGGCTAAAGAGTCGAAAGACGCTTGGATGCAAGCTGGTACTGCTCGCGCTGTATTGAACAACCTTGTAAAAGGTGTTAGCGAAGGCTTCGAACGTAAGTTACAGCTTGTTGGTGTTGGTTATAAAGCTGCGGTTAAAGGTACTGTTGTAAACCTTAACCTTGGTTACTCACACCCAATTGACTACGCTTTACCTGAAGGTGTAACAGCGGAAACTCCAACTGCTACTGAAATCATTTTGAAATCAGCAAACAAGCAGTTGTTAGGTCAAGTGGCAGCGGAAATCCGTGCATACCGTTCTCCTGAACCATATAAAGGTAAAGGTGTTCGTTATTCGGATGAAGTTATTCTTCGTAAAGAAGCTAAGAAGAAATAAGGCGCGAGGTTCTTATGAACGAAAAGAAACAAACCCGTTTGCGTCGTGCGAAAAGCACACGCTTGCACATTCGTGCATTGGGTGCGACTCGTTTGTGTGTAAACCGCACTCCGCGTCACATCTATGCGCAAGTTATTTCAGCAGATGGTGGCAAAGTTTTAGCGCAAGCTTCAACTTTAGATGCATCTTTGCGTAGTGGTACTACTGGTAACGTAGATGCAGCTACGAAAGTTGGTGCTTTGATCGCAGAACGTGCTAAAGCAGCTGGTGTTACTAAAGTTGCATTTGACCGTTCTGGTTTTAAATATCATGGTCGTATCAAAGCCTTGGCTGATGCTGCTCGTGAAGGCGGCTTGGAGTTCTAATCATGGCGAAAGTTGAACAAAACGAAGGTCTCGTTGAAAAGCTGGTTGCCGTTGATCGTGTAGCCAAGGTTGTTAAAGGTGGTCGTATCTTCTCTTTCACAGCATTAACTGTTGTGGGCGACGGTAACGGTCGTGTAGGTTTTGGTCGTGGTAAAGCACGTGAAGTTCCAGCTGCTATTTCTAAAGCACTTGAAGCTGCTCGTCGTAACATGATCACTGTAGACCTTGCGGGTACTACTTTACAACACCCTGTGAATGCTCGTCATGGCGCAAGCCGTGTATACATGCAACCTGCTTCAGAAGGTACTGGCGTAATTGCTGGTGGCGCTATGCGTGCTGTTCTTGAAGCTGCAGGTGTACATAACGTACTTGCTAAATGTTATGGTTCTACAAATGCTGCTAACGTAGTAAACGCAACTTTCAAAGGTTTGCGTGATATGACTTCTCCTGAGAAAGTCGCTGCGAAACGTGGTCTTTCAGTAGAACAAATTCAAGGGTAATCAATCATGAAAACGATTAAAGTTACCCAGACTAAATCTTCATCGCATCGTTTAAAAAATCATAAACTTTGCCTTCAAGGTTTAGGTCTGCGTCGTATTGGTCATACTGTAGAAGTGCAAGATACGCCTTCTAACCGTGGTATGATCAACAAAGTTTACTATATGGTTAGTGTAGAGGAATAAGCCATGACTCTGCGTTTAAATGAACTTTCACCTGCAGAAGGTGCAAAACGTGAAAACCGTCGTCTAGGCCGTGGTATCGGTTCTGGTGTTGGTAAGACTGGTGGCCGTGGTGTCAAAGGTCAAAACTCACGTAAAAGTGGTGGTACTCGTCCGGGCTTTGAAGGCGGTCAAACTGCGTTATATCGTCGTTTGCCTAAATTCGGTTTCACTAGCCAAATCGCTTTGAAAACTGCTGAAGTACGTTTGTCTGAGTTGAATAAAGTTGAAGGTGATGTTGTTAGCCTTGAAACTTTAAAAGCTGCGAATGTTGTTCGTCGTGACCAAATTCGTGCTCGCATCGTTCTTTCTGGTGAAATCACTCGCGCATTCACTGTTAAAGGTGTTGTGTTGACTAAAGGCGCTAAAGCTGCTGTTGAAGCTGCTGGCGGTAAAGTCGAGGAGTAATCTCGAGTGTCTATGACTCCTAGTTCTTCAGGTCATGTCAACATGATGAAAGGCCAACCGTTTCATGTGAAATACCGTGAAATTATTCGTCGATTAATGTTCTTGATTGGCGCGTTATTGGTCTTTCGACTAGGAGCGCATATTCCGTTGCCGGGGATTGATAATGTCGCGCTAGCACATTTTTTTAAAGCTAATGAAGGTACCTTCTTAGGTTTATTTAATATGTTCTCTGGCGGTGCATTAGAACGCATGTCGATTCTGGCGTTAGGGATCATGCCATACATTTCTGCATCGATTATCGTGCAGTTAATGTCTACGGTGGTTCCTTCGCTGGAAGCTTTGAAAAAAGAAGGCGAGCAAGGCAAACGTAAGATCAATCAATATACGCGTTATGGCACCTTATTTCTTGCACTCGTGCAAGGTGTAGGGATGTGTGCTGGCTTGATTAGTCAAGGTATTACCTTAACGTCAGGCTTGGCATTCTATGTTCCAGCAGTAACTTCGTTAGTTGCAGGAACAATGTTCTTGATGTGGTTGGGCGAGCAAATTACCGAACGTGGTGTTGGTAATGGTATCTCAATGATCATTTTCGCAGGTATTGTGGCAGGTTTGCCAAATCTTGTGATTCAGTCGTTTACGTCTGTTCAGAATGGTCAGGGTAGTTTAATTGGTTTGGTTGTATTTGGCTTACTCTCATTAGCCGTATTAGCAGCGATCGTGTTTATTGAAAAAGCACAACGTCGTATTCCAGTGAACTACGCACAAAAACAACAAGGTCGTCGTGTATTTACTGCACAGCAAACACATTTGCCGTTAAAAATTAACATGGCAGGTGTAATTCCAGCGATTTTTGCAAGCTCATTGTTATTATTTCCAGCGAGCTTGGGACAATGGTTAGGAAGTGCTGATCCAAATGCAGGGATTGTAAAACGTAGCCTACAAGATCTGGCATTGGTGTTATCGCCTGGACAGCCGTTGTATTTAATGCTCTTCGGCGCGTTGATCATTTTCTTCTGTTATTTCTATACGGCGCTAGTATTTAGCCCTAAAGAGGTTTCAGAGAATTTAAAACGTAGCGGGGCATACGTGCCTGGTATCCGCCCAGGTGAGCAAACGGCTCGTTATTTAGATCATATTCTTAACCGTTTGACCTTCATCGGTGCAATCTACATCACTGTAGTGTGTTTAATGCCTATGGTGCTACAAAGCTCGTTCGGTATTCCATTCCATTTGGGTGGGACATCGTTACTGATTGTAGTGGTAGTAGTAATGGACTTTATGGCGCAACTCCAAGCGCACCTTACTTCGCATCAGTATGATAATCAAACGTTAATGAGAAAAACGACTGCTCATCCTAAGGGATAAGCGCACTTAGAAGGTTTCATCATGAAAGTACAAGCTTCTGTAAAGAAAATTTGTGGTAGCTGTAAAGTTATCCGTCGTAATGGGGTAATTCGCGTAATTTGTAGCGCAGAACCTCGTCATAAGCAGCGTCAAGGTTAATTTAATTAAGACCTGTTGATTTCAGTAGGCTAATTAGGTTATTATCCGCCCCTCAAGATTTTTGTGGGGCGGTTGATTATCTTGACTGCCTTTTTGGAGAAAATTGAATGGCTCGTATTGCCGGTGTAAACATTCCGGATAACAAGCATGCTGTTATCTCTCTCACGTATATTTTTGGTGTAGGTCGCCACACTGCTAAGAATATCTTAGCTGCTGTAGGTATCACTGAAACTACGAAAATTCGTGAATTAGATGATGCTCAGCTTGATGCGATTCGTGCAGAAGTTGCTAAGGTTCCGACCGAAGGTGATTTACGTCGCGAAATTTCCATGAACATTAAACGTTTAATGGATTTAGGCTGCTACCGCGGTCTTCGTCATCGTCGCAGCTTGCCTGTTCGCGGACAACGCACCAAAACTAACGCACGTACCCGTAAAGGTCCGCGCAAACCGATTAAGAAATAAGATTTCTGGAAGCTAAAAGATGGCTAAAGATACTCGCGCACGCAAGAAGGTCACTCGTACCGTCTCTGAAGGTGTCGCACACATTCACGCTTCTTTTAATAACACCATTGTTACGATTACCGATCGTCAAGGTAATGCATTGGCTTGGGCTACCTCAGGTGGACAAGGCTTCCGTGGATCACGTAAATCAACACCGTTTGCTGCTCAGGTAGCTGCTGAAGTTGCTGGTAAAGCTGCTTTAGATTACGGTTTGAAAAACTTGGACGTCCTTGTAAAAGGTCCTGGTCCTGGTCGTGAATCTGCGGTTCGTGCATTAGGTGCAGTGGGTTATAAAATTAACAGCATTACCGATGTGACTCCAATTCCGCACAACGGTTGCCGTCCACCTAAAAAACGTCGCGTGTAAGGAGAAACATTCATGGCTCGTTATATTGGTCCAAAATGCAAACTCTCTCGCCGCGAAGGGACAGACCTGCAATTAAAATCTGGCGTTAAACCATTTGACGTTAAGACTAAAAAACATGCTAAAGCTCCTGGCCAACATGGCGGAGCTCGTGGTAGCAAACAATCTGAGTACTCACTACAATTACGTGAAAAACAAAAAGTACGTCGTATGTACGGTGTGTTAGAGCGTCAATTTAGTAACTACTATAAAGAAGCTGCTCGTGTTAAAGGCGCAACAGGTGAAAACTTGTTGAAGTTGCTTGAAAGCCGTCTTGATAACGTTGTTTATCGCATGGGTTTTGGTTCTACACGTGCAGAAGCTCGTCAGTTAGTATCTCACCGTAGCATCACTTTGAACGGTCGTCGTGTTAACATTGCATCTATCCAAGTTAAAGCTGGTGATGTAATTGCAGTACATGAAGGCGCTAAACAACAATTACGTATCAAAAGCGCAATTGAATTAGCTGCTCAACGTGGTATCCCTGCTTGGATGGAAGTTGACCATTCTAAGTTAGAAGGTACGTTTAAAGCTGCGCCAGATCGTTCTGATTTACCTGCTGAAATCAACGAAAGCTTGATTGTAGAATTGTATTCTAAATAATCCTTGAGGTAGCAATAAATGACGCGTACTGCAAACGAGTTTCTAACTCCGCAAGCGATCAAGGTCGAAGCGGTGAGCGGGACCTCGGCAAAAGTGATTCTGGAACCTTTAGAGCGTGGCTTTGGTCATACTCTAGGTAATGCTTTACGTCGCATTCTATTGTCTTCTTTACCTGGCGCAGCTGTGGTTGAAGTGGAAATAGAAGGCGTCGAGCACGAGTACAGTACTTTAGAAGGCTTGCAGCAGGACATCGTCGAGCTCTTGCTGAACCTAAAAGGATTGTCTATTAAGCTGTTCGATCAAAATGAAGCATATTTAACATTAGAGAAACAAGGGGCAGGTGACGTAACTGCAGCTGACCTTCGTTTACCTCATAATGTTGAAGTGGTTAACCCTGATCATTTAATCGGTACTTTGAGTTCTTCTGGTTCATTAAAAATGCGCCTTAAAGTTGCTCAAGGTCGTGGTTATGAAACATCTGACTCACGTTTCCCTGAAGGTGAAACACGTCCAGTAGGTCGTTTACAGTTAGATGCTTCTTATAGCCCAATCAAGCGTGTTTCATACACAGTAGAAAATGCTCGTGTTGAACAACGTACCGATCTTGATAAGTTAGTGATCGATCTTGAGACTAACGGAACTGTTGATCCAGAAGAAGCAATCCGCAAAGCGGCAACAATCTTGCAACAACAAATTGCAATTTTTGTTGATCTTCAGAAAGATCAAACTCCTGTTGCTCAAGAACCTCGCGAAGAAGTTGACCCAATTTTGCTTCGTCCAGTAGATGATCTCGAGCTAACTGTTCGTTCTGCTAACTGTTTGAAGGCAGAAAATATTTACTACATTGGTGATCTTGTTCAACGTACTGAAGTTGAGTTGTTAAAAACTCCTAACTTAGGTAAAAAATCGTTAACAGAGATCAAAGATGTTTTGGCATCGAAAGGTTTACAACTCGGCATGCGTTTAGAGAACTGGCCACCAGCTAGTCTCCGTATGGATGACCGTTTTGCCTATCGTAGCCGTTAATTAAGTAGGACTATCACCATGCGTCATCGTAATAGTGGTGTGAAATTAGGCCGTACAAGCAGCCACCGTAAGGCGTTGTTCCAAAACTTAACAAATGCTTTAGTTGAGCACGAGTTAATTAAAACAACTTTGCCTAAAGCGAAAGAACTTCGCCGCGTTGCTGAGCCTTTAATCACTTTGGCAAAAAACGATACAGTAGCAAACCGTCGTTTAGCGTTTGCTCGTACTCGTTCTGCAGCAACTGTTGGTAAATTATTTACCGTTCTTGGCCCTCGTTACAAAGAACGTAACGGCGGTTATCTTCGTGTTCTTAAAGCGGGCTTCCGTGCAGGTGATGCTGCACCGATGGCTTACGTTGAACTCGTTGACCGTGAAGTAAAATAATACTTCTACGTGTAGAACAGTCAGTTGTTCCAAAAAAGGCCGGTGTAATAACCGGCCTTTTTTATTGTTTATTTTTAATCATTTTGGGAAAGGGAAGATTTTAAATAATATTTTGCTTCTCAATACTGCTTTGAGTATTTGACCAATATGCTAAATTAAGCCGAGATACTATAAAAAATTTAAACAGATACATATGTTAGATATTGAGATTAAAATTTTAGATGTAGATGAGCTGAATGATTTCAGAGAGATTCGGCTTTCAGCTTTAGCGAAGGCTCCAGAAATGTTTGGTTCTACTTATGATGCAGAAATCGTAAAGCCGTTAAGCTTTTTTCAAAGTTGCTTATCAAGTTCAACAATCTTCGGGGTTTATTATAAAGATAAAATTATAGGTCTGGCGACGTTAACACGAGAGCAAGGTATAAAGCTGTCGCATAAGGCTATTTTATCTAGCGTATTTATTGAGCCGGAATTTCAAAGACAAGGTCTTGCAAGTGCATTGCTTCGTACTGTTATTGCCTATGCTAAAGCGCATGTCGAACAAATTTTGCTAACAGTTGCTGATGGCAATCAGTCAGCAATTAGGCTTTATGAAAAATTTGGCTTTCAGCTATATGGAACGGAGCAAAAGGCTTTGAAAAATAATGCTGAATATACAAATGAACTTTTAATGAAGCTTTTTCTACTCTAGGCCCATTTGCAAACTTTTAAAGACTGTATTATTTGAAATTGCTTAAACGCCATTTTTCAGAGTCATTCATTTTAAATTCTTCTATAAAAAGACGTATTAGGCTGATTCTAATAAGTTCTCTTCTCCTATCCTGCCACTTCCTAATTGTTATGCTGTGTTGAGATCGGACAAAATCAATGTGTCATCACTTTAAAATTTCCCCAATCCTCTTACTCGACTCACCATGCTTGTCCAAGAAATCCAAGCAAAAATCTCAACATTTTTGACAGCGAATTTTTATCAAAATGTCCCGAACTGATATAAAAAAACCGATGAATGACTAAACTTGACATTGTGTATTGTCAAATTTGTGCTTTAATAAAGACATGGTTTATACAGGGTATAAAAAAAATGGAAAAGCAAGTTGACGTATTAATTATTGGTGCAGGGATCTCAGGAATCGGATTGGCTGTACATCTCTCTAAGCATTGCCCACAACGCAAATTTGAAATTTTAGAGCGTCGTGACAGTTTTGGCGGGACTTGGGATTTATTCCGTTATCCTGGTATCCGTTCTGATTCGGATATGTCGACCTTTGGTTTTAACTTCAAACCATGGGCAAAAGATAAAGTATTGGCAAGTGGCTCTGAAATTAAAAGCTATTTGAGTGATGTCATTAGCGAAAATCAATTGAAAGAAAAAATCCATTTTGGTCATCGTGTGCTTTCTGCAAATTATGATTCAACAAAGAAAAAATGGTCTGTTGAGGTAGAAGACAGCAATAAGAAAAAGCAAATCTGGTCAGCAAACTTCGTGATGGGTTGTACGGGTTACTATAACTATGATCAAGGTTATGCACCGAAATTCCCGAAACAGGAAGATTTCAAAGGTCAGTTCATTCATCCACAACACTGGCCTGAGAATCTGGATTACACGGGTAAGAAAGTCGTGATCATCGGCAGTGGTGCAACTGCGATTACCTTGGTGCCTTCAATGGTGAAAGGTGGGGCAGGTCATGTGACGATGTTACAGCGTTCACCAACTTATATTGCAACAGTCCCTTCAATTGACTTTATTTACGAGAAAACCCGTAAATTCATGTCTGAAGAAACTGCTTATAAATTTACGCGTGCACGTAACATTGGTATGCAACGTGGTATTTATGCTTTAGCTCAAAAATATCCAAAAACAGTGCGTCGCTTATTGCTGAAAGGGATTGAATTGCAGTTGAAAGGTAAAGTCGACATGAAGCACTTTACTCCAAGCTATAACCCTTGGGATCAACGTTTATGTGTTGTACCAGATGGCGATTTGTTTAAAGCATTACGTCAGGGGCAAGCGAGCGTAGAAACGGATCAAATTGAGAAATTCACGGCGAATGGTATTCAACTGAAATCTGGTAAGCATCTTGAAGCGGATATTGTCATTTCTGCAACAGGTCTGGAAATTCAGATTCTGGGTGGTGTGAAAGGTTCAATTGATGGTAAACCGATGAATACATCACAGCACATGTTATATCAAGGTGTGATGGTCAGCGATGTACCTAATATGGCAATGATCATTGGTTATATCAACGCGTCTTGGACATTAAAAGTTGATATTGCAGCTGAATACATTTGCCGCTTGCTTAATCATATGGACAAGAATGGTTTTGACGAAGTCATTGCGCATGCAGATCCATCGCAACTTGAACATGACACGATTATGGGCAAAATGTCTTCTGGTTATATTGCTCGTGCAGCAGATGTGATGCCTAAACAAGGCAAGCAAGCCCCTTGGAAAATTACCAATAACTATTTGGCAGATCGTAAAGAATTGAAAGATGCTAAATTTAATGATGGTGTTCTACAGTTCCACAAACGTGATGAACATGCAGATCGTAAACCTAAACTGGTATCGTAATTTAAATACCCAATAATTGAACAACCCTATGTCAATGCATAGGGTTTTTTATTTGAAAGAGGCTTTGAATTCTAAAAATATCACGTATATTGGGCAGATTAGAAAATTAAGATTAGGGATAGTGTGATGAAAAAACTCATCATTTTGGGGCTTATATTATCAAGTGGTTTGGCTTTTGCCGATGATACAAAACAGAAGGAAGCCATTGCACAAAAACTGGTATCGGTTGATGGTACCGAGCAAGGTTTGCAAAACACCGATAAAATGATTTTAGAACAAATTCGGATGCGTTTGCCGAAAGATTTACCAGAAAGCTTCTATGCCGATTTAAGTAAAAACTTGAATAGTGAACAGCGTAAGCAGTTTATTGTGCAGCGTTATGTTGAAAGCTTTAATCAAAAAGAACTGCAAGCAGCTTTAAATTTTTATCAATCTGCTGAAGGTAAAGTCTGGGCGAAGAAGGCCAGTGATGTCGGCAGTGAGGTTGCACATTTCACCACACAAAATGCGCGTAATGCACTCAATACGACGATGCAACAATATAGTGAAAATCCTAAGGTGAAGCAGTTAATGGAACGGATGAATCCGCAACCTGCTCAAACAGTGAATGAGAAAGTAGCACCGAAATAAATAAAAAAGGGATCATGCATCTAGCGTGATCCCTTTGGTTTTATAGATTTATTAGAGGGTACGTGAAATCAACTCTTTCATGATTTCATTGGTACCTGCATAAATACGGTTGGCACGGTTGTCGATATAAGCACGTGCAATTGGATATTCCAACATGTAGCCATAACCACCATGCAATTGTAAGCATTCGTCGACAACTTTCGAGAACATATCCGAAATTTTGTATTTAGCAGCTGCGGCAGCATCAACACCCAAGCTTTCTTCGAGTTGTAGTTCCATACAGCGATCTAAATAAGTACGGCAGAAATCAATTTCAGTCCGTAGCTCAGCCAGTTTAAAACGGGTGTTCTGGAAGGTACCAATTGGCTTACCAAACGCTTTACGGTCTTTGGTGTATTGCACGGTATGTGCAAAAGCAGCTTCAGCACCAGCCTGACAAATAATAGCAACCAGCATACGTTCCCATGCTAATTCTTTCATCAGCATCATAAAGCCCATGCCTTCCATACCGAGCAGGTTGTCTTTCGGAACGCGAACATTATCAAAGAACAATTCGCAAGTATCCTGACCTTTCATCCCGATTTTATTTAAAGGTTTTCCTTTACTGAAGCCTGCACGATCTGCTTCCACAATAATTAAAGAAAGATTGGCTGATCCTTTTTCATTATTACCAGTTTTACAGACCACAATGGCCATGTCGCATAGGTAGCCATTGGTAATAAAGATTTTTGAGCCATTAATGACATATTCATCGCCATCCAGTACCGCTGTGGTACGCACAGCTTGAAGGTCTGAGCCTGTCCCTGGTTCGGTCATGGCAATCGCGGTAACCGTTTCACCCGTTGCCATTTTTGGAAGCCAGTGCTGCTTTTGTTCTTCATTACCAAAGTTGTTGATATAGTTGGCAACGATATCTGAATGTAATGAAAAACCAGTGCTGGAATCCATCGCATAGGCTTGTTCTTCGATCAGAATCATACTGTAGAGTCGGTCAACACCCGAACCCCCATATTGCTCTGGCATGGTGGTACATAGCAGGCCAAGTTCGCCTGCCTTATTCCATAAATCGCGGTCAACATGTTGTTGTTTTTCATATTTTTCAATATTTGGAACAACTTCTTTTTCATAGAATTTACGTACAGTTTCACGAAATGCTTCATGATCAGAAGTAAAAAGTTTACGCGCGAGCATGTTTGGAACTGGACGAATTGCACCTGATTGCATTTGTTATATTTTCCCTAGTTTGTTGAATGTAAATCATCTTCCTCACCATACAAGAAAGGGAAAATAGTGAACAATGTGATCAATGCTCAATTTGATTGATGTATTTGGTCACTTGAGAAAAAACGCTGCGAAGTTAAACGGGGATCGGGTACACTATGAGAGAAAATTGTTGCATAGTGGAACAGATAATGTCTGATGAAATGACACTGGAAGAACGTAAGGTCGTGTATCGTGCACGTCGTGGTTTAAAAGAAATCGATGTATATTTTGACCCGTATGTTAAAAGCTACTATCTCACCGCGGATCCTGCTGAAAAGGCCTTGTTTGCAGAGCTGGTTGATCAGGAAGATCCAGATTTACTGGACTGGTTCATGGAAGTTGGGGAACCTCCACGTACTGAACTGAAAGAATTTATTCTAAAATTAAAACATTATGTTCACGGCTAATCGTGTTTTTGAGTTGCAATACAGTCGTTTTTCGATTGCATTGCAACTGTTTATTCTACTTTTGATTGTCAGCCTCACTTATTCTCTACTTTCTTTAGCTTTATGGTTAAGCAGTTGCTTCTTATTGGTGTTGAGCTGGTTTCTATTTCTTAAACAACCCCGATTAAAACGTTTTGAATATCTGGATCAGCAGGAATGGTCATTTGAGTTTTATGATTCATCTCTCCCCATCCAGTGTCGCAAAATCGAAAAAATAATCGATCATCAAGCCTATATCGTGCTTTATTTTTCTGATCCAGAACATAAAAATTTCATTATTTGGTGGGATCAGTTATCACTTTTACAGTGGAAAAACTTAAAATTACACGCAAAACTTGCATAATTGTTTGACAATTCTACTTCTGTATATTATA
>NZ_LZPJ01000088.1:0-60578 GCF_001729365.1 Acinetobacter sp. YK3 | reverse complement strand
TTTGTTACGTTCAAACTTAGCCTTAGCCATTTTGATTTTCCTCGTTTACGTCGACACCAGTTTAGAGAAAAACAACCCTGAAAAACCTTCTTTATCGACAATCGCCTAAAAAACTAGACACCTAATACTTGAAAAGCAGACTATAATAGCCTGCTTCTTTAAAATCTTGTGGATAAACCACTAAACTGTATATCTGGAGCTCTTATCGAGATTTGAACTCGAGACCTCTCCCTTACCAAGGGAGTGCTCTACCACTGAGCTATAAGAGCGACATCTTCGATGGAGCGGGAGACGAGGATCGAACTCGCGACATGCAGCTTGGAAGGCTGCCACTCTACCAACTGAGTTACTCCCGCATGTTGGTACTACTTCTATCGAAGTTAGATGGTGGTGAGAGAAGGATTCGAACCTTCGAAACTTTCGTAGCAGAGTTACAGTCTGCCCCCTTTGACCGCTCGGGAATCTCACCATATCACACTTACACAGTGCTGTTCTTTACTTTATACTACCACACTTTTAAGATGGTGCCGGCACACGGATTCGAACTGTGGACCTACTGATTACAAGTCAGTTGCTCTACCAACTGAGCTATGCCGGCTCTTTCTTAGTGTTTCGTACGTTTCGTATCGGAACGGTGTGCAGTTTAGCAAAACTTAGAATCGATGCAAGTGCTTTTTTAAAAAAAACCGTTAAAAACTCATAAAATCAATCCGTTTGACGATAATTCAACCGCTTTGATCACTGCGCGAGCTTTTATTTGGGTTTCATTCCACTCAGATTCAGGATTTGAGTCTGCAACAAGCCCTGCTCCAGCCTGCACATAGACCTTTTTATCGCGAATAACACAGGTTCGGATAGCAATCGACATGTCCATTTCCCCATGCCAGCCTAAATAACCAACAGCACCACCAAATACACCACGTTTTACCGGCTCAACTTCGTCAATAATTTCCATGGCACGTATTTTTGGAGCACCAGAAAGCGTCCCTGCTGGAAAAGTGGCTTTAAACACATCTAAAGCATCAATATCATCACGCACCTCACCCTGCACATTGGACACAATATGCATAACATGCGAATAACGCTCGATCACCATACGATCTGTTACTTGTACTTTACCAATCTTGGATACACGCCCCACATCATTACGCCCAAGATCAATCAACATCAGATGCTCAGCAATCTCTTTTTCATCTGCCAATAAATCTTGTTCTAATGCCAGATCTTCTTCCTTGGTTTTACCGCGTGGTCGCGTTCCTGCCAAAGGACGTACTGTCGCAATCCCATTTTCAAGACGAGACAAAATCTCTGGCGATGAACCAACAATATGAAAAGGCTTTTGATCTGTCAGTGTCTGGCCTTGTACCAGAAATAAATAAGGCGATGGATTCAAATGGCGCAATGCACGGTAAACCTGTAAAGCTTCGCCATCAAAGTCAGACACCATACGCTGACCAGGCACCACCTGCATCACATCCCCAGCACAGATGTATTCCTTCACCTTATCCACAGTTTCCAGAAACTTTTCCTTGCCCGTAATCGATTCAAAATGCGGTGCTGTATGTGGTTTTGCTTGCAGACTCACTGGTGTCGCCAGTAATTGTTCTAGCTGATCCAGCTTAGCTTGTGCTTTGTTATAGGCATCTGGCTCATTCACATCAACATGATGGATCAAGAACAAAGTATCTTTTAAATTATCAAAGACAATGACGGTTTGAGACAGCATCAACCATAAATCAGGCAAGGTCACTGGATCAGCAGCAGGTACATTCTTCAGTTTTGGCTCAATATAACGAACGGCGTCATAACCCAAATAACCCACCAGCCCACCGGTAAAACTTGGTAGATCAGGTAGCTCGGTTTTGCTTGGAACTTTAAATTGACTTTGAAAATCACGAATATATTGAAACGGATCTGCACAATCTTGCTGAGTCACCGTACCATCTGCTTGCTGAATGGTTAACACCCCCGCATTGCATGAAAAAACGGTAGACTCACCTAGCCCAATCATGGAATAGCGTGCCCAGTTCTCGCCCCCCTCTACCGATTCAAATAGATAGGCTTGTTTCTGCTCCTTAAAACGTGCAAAAACAGATAACGGGGTTTCAGTATCAGCCAAGCGTTGACGATAAACTGGAATGGTGTTGTAACCTGCTGCTTTTAATTGTTCAAACTGGATTGAAGTTGTCATGAGTTATCTCTTATGGTTTCGATTTATCTGCGTTTCCCTGTTTTAATGCTGCTTTAACCCCGCCATCGAAAAACCATCATCATCCTCACACCTCTTTCCCTATCTGATTTTTTTAAACTAACTCTGCCAGACGATCAACCACTTGCTGTGGCTGGCAGTCATAAATGCTTTCCCCATGATTATAGCCATAGCTGACTACAATACAATCAATACCTGCACGTCTTGCAGCTTCTACATCATTACTTGAATCCCCAATCATCAGGGTTTCAGCTGTAGAAATTCCTTCTTGTTGCACACAATGCAAAAGCGGTAACGGATGCGGTTTACGCTCAGCCAGACTATCCCCACCAACCACCATTTTAAAATAAGGTGCAAGCGCTAAAACATCCAGAATCCCTCGCGCCAGATGTTCAGGCTTATTGGTAACACAGGCCATTGCAATATTATTGGCCTGACAATAATCTAGAAATGGCAGAACACCCTCATAGACTTGTGTATCAACACATAGCTCTTGCGCATACACCTGCATAAAGGTTTTTAACAGCTGCTCTTGCTGTTGAGCATCGACCTGCCCAAACAAATGTGTCAGGACAGCTTCACATAATTTTGCCGCACCCTTACCCACCCAGACTCTAACCTGAGCTTCAGTCACCAGAGGTAGACCCAGTTTTGTCAGACTCAGATTCATGGCACGATATAAGTCAGCAGCCGAATCCACCAGCGTTCCATCCAGATCAAATAACACCAGATGACGACTTTGCAACTGTGCAATAGACATGATATTTCACCCTAAAAATAAAAAAGGCATACCAACGTGGGCATGCCTTGATTGTAGAAGCTTCGCCCGATTATTTAAAGAACAGCCAGGCAATCACAGCTAAAATGATCAATACAATAATTGAAATGAGTCCAACTGAAGCATTCTTCTGTTGCTCTTTCTCTTCAGCCACACGTGAAACAGGTTCTTCAAGTGCAACAGGTTGTGGTTCAGGCACAGCCTGTACCTGCACACCTTCAGGAATTGGTGCTGGTTTTGGAATCGCGACCTGTTGTGGCATCCCATCACGTGTGATTGGTGTTTCGACCGCACGTTCTGCAATACTCGGCATGCCTTGATCATGCGTATTTGCAGTCACAGGCTCTGCTTCAATTTCAGGTAATTCCGTTTCCGCTGCTGGAGCAAGCACCGAGAACACAAAGCTGGCAAATTGCAGAATATCGCCATCATGCAATTCAGTTTCCTGCTCAATGCGTGCATCATTAATAAATGTGCCATTGGACGAGTTTAAATCTTGCACCCACAGCTGTTGATCTTTGAGCAACAGCGCGGCATGACGACGTGAAATATCGGCTGATTGCAACAGAATATCGGCATCCTGATGTCGGCCAACCAACATATCACGCTCAATATTCAGTTCCTGCCCCGTAAATTCACCTGTAATGGCTTGTAATTTCCAAGTCATAGATGCATATCCTTTATAGTTTCCCGCAATCGTAACATTGTGACATAAGCGTTTCTGTGCAGCTACTGTGAAGACGCAGGACGAATCGTGGTTGTCGTTACCGTATTTTTACTACGTTCGGTTTCTTTCACAGGGAGTTGCACGGTTTTCTGCTGCACTTGTGGTTGTTCCACCGCAACAGGTGTCGTCACCACAACTGTTTTTTGAGCT
Source organism: Acinetobacter sp. YK3 (assembly GCF_001729365.1). Classification (NCBI taxonomy): domain Bacteria; kingdom Pseudomonadati; phylum Pseudomonadota; class Gammaproteobacteria; order Moraxellales; family Moraxellaceae; genus Acinetobacter; species Acinetobacter sp. YK3. Next base: position 56,714 of record NZ_LZPJ01000088.1, on the reverse strand, counting down.
TGCGTCGCAGTCGGAACTTTTTGATAAGGTGAATTTGCCGCAGGCTGCTGGCTATAAATATCTGCAACATTTTCAGGTAATTTGGCAAAATTACCATTCTTGTCCATTGCTAACTGCAAGCTATAAAGCTGATTGTAGCGTTGTTGTGAGATACGTCGAACGTCGTCAGAATCCCCAACAATAGTCGGATGGATAAAGACAAGCAGGTTACGCTTTTCATTACTGCGATTATCCGAACGGAACAGTCGGCCCAAGTACGGAATATCACTCAATATAGGTAAGCCTTGACGTCCTAAAGTCGTGTTGTCTGAGACTAAGCCCCCCAACACAACGGTTTGTCCATGATCTGCCAATACCGAAGTTTTAATTGCACGCTTACTGGTGACCAAATCGGCCGCCTGACCTTTGCTGTTCTGAACGTTAGAGACTTCTTGCTCGACTTCCAAACGGACAGAACCACCCTCACCGATATGCGGAATGACTTTCAAGGTCACCCCGACATCTTTACGCTCAACTGTCGTATAAGGATTAACGCCTGTACTATTTGTGGTGACCGAACCTGTTACAAAAGGAACGTTCTGACCAACCACAATATAGGCTTCTTCATTATCCATGGTCACGATAGAAGGTGTTGAAAGAAGGTTAGACTTGGTATTTTCTTTAAGTGCCTGAATCAATGCACCGTATAACTGACGAGAGCCATTGCTGCCTTCTTTATACTTACCGATACCAATCGATGCACCATCACCTAAAGCGCCTGCCGCACCCGCTGCACCACCGGTTAAATAACCCGCCGCGATTTTTGACAGTCCAGAACCCAAATTGGAAAAGTTAATTAATCCTACGCCACTATTCAGGTCACCCAGTGCCCATTGCACGCCCAACTGATCGGCATCAGTTCCAACCACTTCAATAATCGCCGCTTCAATCATGACTTGCTGACGGCGCGTATCCAGTTGCTGAACCGCAGCATCAATTTCACGCATCAATTGTGGTTCAGCCTTCACCACCAAAGCATTTTGCGCAGGGTCCGCAATAATACTAACGCCACCCTGATTGAAACTGGTAATGCCAGCATTTTGACTATTGCTAGAATTACTATTTAAATTAATCGAAGGTGTTGAAACAGAAGATGATCCCGATGATGAGCCTGAATTCTGATTATTTGAAATCAGGTTATTGATCGAATTTGAACTAGTGTTGCTATTCGATGACGAAGAAGATGAAGAAGAAACTGATTGTCCTGTAACCAGACCTTGTAAAATTTCAGCCAGATTTTTAGCGCTGGCATATTTCAGGCGGAAAACTTTTAAACCACCCAAGCGAGCGGCTGAAGGTACATCCAGCATTTCAATCATTTGACGTAAACGCTTACGTGAATCGGGATCACCCTTAATCAAAATACGATTGGTACGATTATCTGCAACCACACGAACACGCGATCCAATAAAGTCCTTCGATGCGCCTGTCGCACTCATCGTCTCTAGCAAACCAATAATTTCTTCGGCTTGGCTCGACTGCAAGCTGATTGCTTCAATATCATTTTGTCCAGTTCCATCCAGATTACGGACAATATTTTCAAGCTGGTAAATATTGGTAGCACGATCAGAAACAATTAAGGCATTGGTTCCAGCCACGGCAGCAAGATGTGCAAACTGCGGCATTAATGGACGTAATGCAGGAATCAGGTCATTAGGATTGGTATTTTGTAGCCAGATCACACGCGTTACGATCTGGTCACCACCCGCACGATTACGCGCATCGTAAGGAATACCCGAGTTCTTGGCATTGCTGTCTGGTACCAGTTTGATCGTATTTCCCGAAGGAAGTGCCACCACACCATTGACGTTGAGCACGCCCAAGAACAGGTCATAGACCTCATCCTTATTCAGCGGCTTGTTGGAAATAACCGTCACATTGCCACGTACACGTGGATCAACAGCAAAGTTCTTACCTGTAATATCAGCAACTTCATTAATAAATGCTGTTAAGTCCGCATCACGTAGATTGATCTTCCATGTTTGTGCTTGCGCATGGGTACTGATTGTCGCCACCAAAGGTGCTGCGGCAAGTAATGCCCAAAGTGGACGTTGATGATTCAAGAAAGCCATAACCTGCACTTATTCCTAACTGATGTGTGACGTGTGATCACTAAAAACTTTGTTGTATGGTCATCACCTGATCACCACGTTTTATTTCTATTTTGGCATGCCCTTCACGACGTACTTGCTCTAATAATTGTACTTCGTTGAGTCCTTGCCCGACGGTTTGTCCATTGATCGATAAAATACGATCACCCGAACGTAAACCTAAGGTATTTTTTAAATTCGACGGCGTCTTGTCCGATATTTCATAGCCATCCCCACCATTGCTTACACCCATATTTTTCAGATATTGCTCTCGGTTATCCTGCATTTGCTGGATTGCCTGTCCAAGTGCAGATTGAGGTGAATTCTGGGCAGGCGCAGGCGCTGCTGCTGGCGGGACACTCGATCCATTATTTAAAACAGGTGCTGCCGGTTGATATAAACCATTGTCCAATCCTTTGAATTTGACTTCTCGTGTTGCGCCATTACCTTGTCGCAAAATCACATGATCCCAATACACTTCGGAGAGTTGATACGAAGTTGAGCCTACCGTTTCACCTACTCGATAACGTTCAGCTGTATCATTCATTTTAATGACCGCAGAAGACAAGTGATTTGGGTGACCAAGCAATACACCTTGCAACTCCAGATTGACATTATCATCTGCCGAAGCTGCCGCTGGCTCATTAAATAAAGCAAATGAGCTGATGTTTGGAACTTGGGCCTGCTGCGAACCCAATTCCACCCGATCAAACTGCATCGGTTGTGGCGGTGCAACCACCCACCAGAACAATGAAGCTAACTTCCAGCATAACCATAAAATCAATAAAGCCAGAATCAGGCCACTTAACTTATCAAGCTTCTGCCAACGCAATTGTTGCATTTTTTGAGTAATTGCTTTCATCAGAAACCACCCTGCAACAACGGCTGACGTGAACTAATTACATAGGTATCTAGTCCAGCTTTACCCTGATAGGATGGAATATTCAACAACATCCGTTGCGTCAACTGCACATCTAACATCAAGTTGGCATCTAAGCTGAGATTTCCCATTTTCTGGCTACGCTGATCACGAATATCAATCTGGAGTTGGCCGTTCTCATCTTTTATTTCAGCCACCAATGACGGCATATTCATACGGTCTTGACGCTGACCAAAGGTATAGCTCAATGCCCCGCCACCCCAGTTCAATTGACCTTGCGCAGCACTAAACCCTTTTTCTTTTTGATAATTAAATTGTACGTCTTTCAATTGAATAGAATTTTCAGGCCATTGCCAATTGGCAAAATACTTTAATGTTTCAGGAGAAATAGCGCCTTGAAGATCCTTGATCATGATTTTTTGACCTAAACCATAACCGAATACCCCACTGAATTGCGTATTGCCGCTGTGGATATCAAGATTTGCGCCCAGACGTAACAATAACAAATCTAAAGGACGGGTTTTCCAATGAACTGAACCTCGCAGTTGGCCACGTTGCCAATCTGCCTGCCCCTGCCAGATATTGCCGCTGACATTATGTAATATTTGATTATCTTTTGAGAATTTTGCAATTAACCATGTCGCTGGAATTTGTAAAATAATAAAAATTAAAAATGCAAAAATGGCGAAAAGCCACCATCTCCATTGCTTGGTTTTTTTCTTCATTCAACCCTTACCAACATGCAAAATATCATCCTTTTCGAGACACTCGCCCCTGAATGACATTATGCATACTTTTTCAACATCGCCAATTCTCTCATATAAAAAAACCAAGCTTTTTAAGCCTGGCTTTTGAATTAGGATAAAGTCATCGTATGACAAAACGATGACTTTAAAACTTGCTTAGATTAAGAAATCTTCAAGTTTTGCACCTTTTTCTAACTCAGCAACTAACCAACGTGGTTGTTTACCACGGCCAGTCCAAGTTTCTTCAGTATTGCTCTTGTTGCGGTAGCGTGGTTCTACAGCTTTACGCGTTGTTTTCTTACGCTTTTGCTCGCCCACTTCCAACAACTCTTCAACGCTAAAGCCAATGCCTTCAGCAATTGCAACAATTTGATTATAAGCATCTTCAATTGCTTGATCTTTTTTGCTTGCAATCAAAGCTTCTGCTTCTGCTTGTAAACGCTTTAAATCTTCTACCGATAATTCGCTAATATCTGGTTTCATTCGAACCACTCCAACTTAATAAGAAAAAAATATATCACTCAAAATAAAAAAATGAATTTAGAATTCTATTCAATATTAATTTATAAGCGATTAAATAATCAATATAAGAATAGCCCACTTAATCGCATATCAACAATAAAATGGCTTTTTATTTACAATAAAACAAAAAAAGTAGAGTTTTGATATAAAAAATAGATTTTATTAAATTAAATAAAGGACTACACCAAACAACAATTATATTAACGTATTCTTAAATTTCACTAAAAAATTTCTGATTTGCTCATTTATAGGATGGTGCTTTTGAAGTAGCTGTTCTGCAATACGCTCAAAAACACCACATTATGAAATTTCTTATATATTCAAATAAAATAGACATAATTGTCTTTATAATTATTTGTTTGTTATTAATTGATGCCCCACATTTTCTTCTAGCTGAATAATCTTCTGTCTAATCGAATCGGGGATATTGAGTTTGCCTGATGTTACTTTATCTACACAAACCATCACTGCCTCACCAGTGGCAATAATCTGATTCTGGCTTTCACTCCATAATACATAATGCATACGAAAAGCACTATTTCTCAGCTCTTCAATACGCGCACCAATATGTAACACATCGGGATAAAATACAGGTTTTAAATATTTACATTGACTCGAAGCAACCACTGTCAATATCTCCTGATCGAAGATATTTAATGCCATTAAATAGGCAATACGGGCACTTTCCATATAACGATAATACTGCACATTATTGACATGCCCAAAAGCATCCATATCGCCCCAAGCCACAGCCTGCCGATGAATAACAGGATAGACAGACAGTTCTTTCATATTTACACTCATATCTTAAAATTAAGAAAATTTACATCATTTTCAAATATTAAATTTAACTGCTTGATTAAGTCCTGATTATCACCCAGTGTCGACTTAATCCTTAAATAACTCATTAATATATTATCAGGATATAAAGTTAATAACTGCTCTGCCTCTGCCTGACGCTGTGTCGCGGTATAAATATGCCACTTTGCAAAGGCCAGCATTGGAACGCTGGTATAACGCTGTTCCAGTTGAATAATACGCTGCTCAACATAGGCATAATCTGGAATCTGCTTGAGTAATTGCTGCTGAAACCACAAATAAAACACTTCTGGATCGAACTGATCTTGCAATAGATGCAGCGCCAGATCTTCATGTTGCACGCTCATCTCAGGCATGCGCGCCAACAATTTCAACCAAAGCACTTTGCTACTATAAGGGCGCGTTTCAATCTCATCCTGCAACACCAGATAACGCTGTTGTAATGCGGCAAGATCATCTACGGATGCCTGATCAAAATGAATTAATAATTGCTGCAACCATAAATCACGATGTTCTGCATCTAACAAACCATACTGAGTGGTTTGCAAAAATAACCACGGTTCTTGTAGTGCTAGTTTGCCCCACAATGCAGTAATACGCTGTTGATACGCCGTTTCTATTTCAACCAGCCATGGAGAAAGCTGATGCTGTGCCAGAAATTCTAAATGTGTTAGCGCTTTCTCGGTTTCTTTTTGCTCAAGGAAAATATCAATACGCTGCAATTCAGCCAATTCAAAAGCCATCGGTGCAGATTTATCCAGACTTTGCAAGGCGGCTGCATAATCGCCATTTTGATAATCAAATTGAGCATCAATAATATTGCTGAGCAAACCAGACTGGGTAAATACCCGCTCAATAAAAACCTGCTGATCTTTTGAAGCATCTAACAACCAGACAATGCCGAGCTGCTCATAAGGATGTAATTCCTTAAAGTGCAGGATAGTTTCTTTTTTTCTTTGCTCACGAGTGAAATACCGTTTAGCAATTAACCAGCACAATTGCGAGAACAGACTAATTGCAATAAACAGTGCAATCAACCCCCAAACACTGCTCTGGAACTGCCATTCTCGCCAGTAGATATAAACATAGCCATTTCCATAGCCATAACTCAACACAGAAAATAATGCGAAAAGCACCAAAGCCGAGAGAAAATAAATCAACATTAATTGCTTCATGACAGATTATCCCACCAAACCTAAGCTTGTTAATTTCGGTGTTGGCACTGCTTGCTGGTTTAAGATTTTCTCTAAGCGCAGTTTCATTTTCTGGCTATTTTGATCAGGTAACTCTGCAAGTAACTGGATCACTTCCTGAACCGATTTCTGATATTCAGTAAATTGACCTTCATGTAATGCTTGAGATGCCAGCAATAAACGTAACTGTGCTTCTTTCAAAGTAATATTACGGCTCATTAAATCAGGTGATGAGCGTTGAACTTTTTCTAGTTTAAACCAGTGCCACCATGTCGCAATTTCACCTTTTTCAATTGATACTTTCGGGTTTTGAAGATCTTGCACAATCTTTTGATCCAGTTGCTGCAATAATTGATCAAGCTGCTGCTGTTGCTGGGTTTGATTTAAAACAAATTGTTGGATCGCCTGTTTATCCTGCTCTATCGATTTAATCAGACTATCTTGTAACGCGGGTGAAACTGCATATTGCACCACGTGTTGCTGTGCCTGATTCAGTTGTTCCAACGCATAGATAAATTGCTGCTGATCCAGCGCAAACTGCACCAGTTGCATTTGCTGCTTAATCAGGATAATCGGTGAGATGCCCTCAACCGTCATTGGAATTGAACTATGATCTGTAGGCTCAACTACACGATTATTCTGCAACTGACGTTGGACCGCGACAAATTGATCATTCAATAATGCATAACGCTGTTCAGTCTGGGTAAGCTGCTGTTGAAGCTGGGGAACCGTTTGAGAATATTGTGCAACATCGTAACTGAGTTTAGCCAACCACAATAAACTCAGCCCTAATATTAAATAACCAATTTTTCTCATACATGTCCTTGCCAGTCTCTCATGCGTTGAATGATCTCTGATGCAGATAAATTTTCAAGCTGAATAATGTTAAATGCTTTGTTTGTCTGTGTTCTGGTTTTTTCTAATAGTTGTGCCAGCCTTTCCCCCAGTACTAAATAAATCCATGCTCGGGGCGGCTGTTGTTGTTCACACATCTGCTGCCAGTAATTCCAGCTCGCTTCGCTACTAATCAGTACCGTAACATGCTGTTGAGGGTTTATCTGGTTTAGAATTTCAGGAAATAGCGCAAAACTTTGTTGGGGACATTGACGGAGATAAAGCACAAAATTGAGTACTTCAATCCCCTGCTGCTGCAATTGCTGCATCATGAATTGTCGTCCACCTAGCCCCCGCCAGAACGCAATTTTCTTTAAATTTTTCTGCTGTTTTAAAATAGGTAAATCCAGCATGCCTTCTGAGTTTTCGACCTCAGGCACATCACTTTGAATATTAAATCGTGCCAGCGCCTGTGCAGTGGTTTGCCCCACTGCAATCCATCGAACATGTTGCAACTGTTCAAGTGTGACACCTGCTTGCTGCAAATATTGCATTCCCACTTCAACAGCGGTTGGGCTGACCACCACAATTGCCTGAACCTGATCAAGCTGCTGATAGAGCTGCTGCAAGCCTTCCGAAAAAGGCTCCGCAACCAGTTCAAGTAAAGGCAAACCCACAACCTGATAGCCCGCCTCGGACAATGCCTGTGTTAGAGCACCCGCACGGTCTTCAGGACGTGTATTGATAAACAGCATTAATACAACGCTTTTAGCAACTCACCCGCACCTTGCGCCAATAAGCGTTGTGCCAGTTGCTCACCCAGTTGCTCAGCCTCGGCTGGTGCGCCAACCAGTTGTTCTTTTAATAAAGTATGTCCGTCGACACTCCCCACGCGTCCTTCGATCTGAAGCTGATCATTGGCTAAAGTGGCATAGCCTGCGATGGGAACCTGACAGCCACCTTCAAGATAAGCATTGAAAGCACGTTCTGCACGAACACAAATCGAGGTTTCTTCATGTTGTAATGGCTGGATCAGTTTTAACAATGCGTCATCATTTGCACGGCATTCCAATCCCAGCGCACCTTGTCCAACTGCTGGCAGACTAAGTACAGGTGCCAGACAATGACGAATACGTTCTGACAAACCTAAACGTTTCAGACCCGCACTCGCCAAGATGATTGCATCATACAAACCATCATCCAGTTTGGATAAACGGGTACCGACATTGCCACGTAGATCAATAATTTCCAGATCGGGACGTTGCTGTAAAATCTGGCATTTACGACGTAGGCTCGAAGTACCGACTTTTGCACCTTGCGGTAACTCATCAAAATGTTGGTATTGATTTGAAACGAATGCATCCAGCGGATCTTCGCGCTCACAAATTACCGCTAAAGTTAGGCCTTCAGGCAAATGCATCGGTACATCTTTCATGGAATGGACGGCTAAATCTGCGCGACCATCGAGCAATGCGGCTTCCAATTCTTTAACAAACAAACCTTTACCACCAATTTTTGCCAGTGGTGTATCAAGAATTTTGTCACCCTGCGTCACAAACTTGACCAGCTCAACCGTTAAATCTGGATAAAGCGCATTTAAACGAGAACGGATATGCTCGGCCTGCCAAAGTGCAAGCGGGCTTTGTCGGGTCGCAATTTTTAAGGTTTTCATAAATTCAAGTGAAGTATTGATCAAAGCAATTGCTCCCAACTTAACTTGATCACCCGAAATTGCAAGTAAAAAATCATAAAGTGATCATTCATTCAGCTGAAAAGTCTCATTTACAATTGATGCATACACTCTCTTAAACTTGGCAAATGACGGCGGCTCACAGATAAACGCTCATCCAGCTCACGTAACCGAACCTGATATTGTCCTGCTGCAACCAGTTCCAGACCTTCAAGATAGTCTAACGACACCAGTGCATTACGGTGAATACGGATAAAGCGGTCTGCGAACTCCAGCTCCAGATCCTTGAGTGTTTCATCAATCAGTACGCTGCCATTTTTATGGCGAACCGTGACATATTTTTGATCCGCTAAAAAATAATATACATTTTCTAATGGAATCAGCTCGACCCCGCGATAAGTCTTCGCAGCAATTTGTTGGCGTTGGGTTTTAGTATCGTACATATCATCTTGTTGTTGTAAGCCAGTCATCTGTGCTTGTGTAAGTTGAGTTAAATGATTGAACACCTGCTGTAGATCTTGTTGTGCAACAGGTTTAAGTAAATATCCTTGTGCTTGAAATTTAAATGCTTCCAATGCATGTTGATCGTATGCTGTACAGAAAATAATGGCCGGACGAGGATTGAGCTGGCTGAGCTGTTCAGCACATTCCAGACCATTCATCCCGGGCATTTGAATATCCAGTAAAACAACATCTGGTGAGTCATTTTCAATATGATTTAACACATCCTGTCCATGATGCGCTGTCGCAATGACTTCATGCCCCATTTGAGTCACTAAACGTGACAAACGCTCTACAGCAAGGGGTTCATCATCAGCAATCAGAACTCTCATCCTTTTCTCCTTGTCACCGTTAACTTCATATCCATCATTTTTATGGTTAACTCGACTTATTATTTTACTTGATCGTGGTAATTTACCACCGTCGTATATAACGACGCTCCCCCGTAAATCTGAAACTTCACCGTTTGCCCATAATAAGCTTTCAGGCGCTGCTTCACATTTTCAATCGCTATACCATTTCCTTTTCTCGATTTTATTGTATCGTGAGAATAAGGGTTAGTAATGACTATAGTGACTTGATTTTGCAATATTTCAACCAATACGCTGATGGTTGATGGCTGCAAAACTTTTTCTACCCCATGAAAAATACTATTCTCCAGCAAAGGTTGCAACGTTAATAACGGGATGGTGACCCGTTTTAATTCAGTTGGCGTTGCCTGTATGTTCCATTCTACATTCAAACGCTCCCCCAAACGCATCTTTTCAATACTTAAATAGTGCTGGCATAAGTCAATTTCTTCCGCCAGACTCACCAACTTCAGCTCCTGAAAGCTGGCACGGAATAATCTGGACAAATTAATCAGCATATTTTCCGCTTTATCAGGATCAATCGCGATCAGACTCACCACACTATTCAGACTGTTAAATAAAAAATGTGGATGAATGCGTGCCTGCATGGCCTGAATACGAGCATTCAATTCACTGTATTGCTGATTCATCCATTGTTCACGCATGTATAAATAGCGCATGCAGAAAGCGCCCAGCAACACTCCATAACCTAAGTGCAAGCTGGTTCCATGAAATAGGATCTCTTCGGAAAATGGCCCAGAACGTGTAGCCCAATATTGCAGAACATTCACTACACAGGTGGTCAACAGGACAATCATTTGCAGCAGGATAAAGCCCAGAACCAGAGCGACCTTTTGACTAAATTTGGCAAAAAAATCCTGAAAATAATCCACCAGCGCCGAAAAAGATAAAATTACCCAGTTAATAAAAAACATATATTGCAGGACACGAATGCCCTCCAAAGCCTGCCATGACCGAGCTTCAGCCAAAGCCAGCACCATCGCCAGCACATTACTTGCTACAATTAATTCTAATAAGTGTTGCCATTGCCCAATTTTCGTAAAAAAATAGGAGCCTGATGGATTCCCCCCCTGACGAGTTTGCGATAACTTCTTACGTCGAGTTTCGGCAACTGTGTTTGGATTTGCTATACTCTTTTTTATTTTACTGAGCCGCCATGACCACATCTTCTCAATCCTCTTCTTCAGCCAGCCCGAATCAAACCTCTGGAATGTGGGGCGGTCGCTTCTCTGAAGCAACTGATGCTTTTGTTGCAGAATTTACCGCATCTGTGCAATTTGACCAACGTTTTTATAAACAAGATATCGCAGGTTCAATTGCGCATGCCACTATGCTTGCGAAAGTAGGTGTACTGACTGAAGCTGAACGTGACGACATTATCCAAGGTTTAAGCACAATTAAAGCTGAAATTGAAGCGGGTAACTTTGAATGGCGTATTGATTTAGAAGATGTTCACATGAACATTGAGTCTCGTTTGACTCAACGTATCGGCATTACTGGTAAAAAACTCCATACAGGCCGTAGTCGAAATGATCAGGTCGCAACTGACATCCGTTTATATTTGCGTGATGAAATCGATGACATCTTAGGCTTATTACTTCGTTTACAAAAAGGCCTCCTCAGTCTGGCAAGTCAAAATACCAATACCATCATGCCTGGCTTTACACATCTACAAACTGCTCAGCCAGTGACATTTGGTCACCACTTACTGGCATGGTTTGAAATGCTGGTACGTGACACAGAGCGTCTGCAAGACTGCCGTAAACGTGTCAATCGCATGCCATTAGGTTCTGCTGCCTTGGCAGGTACGACCTATCCAATTGACCGTGCTTATACTGCTGAATTACTTGGTTTCGAAGCTGTTTCAGAAAACTCTTTAGATGCGGTTTCTGATCGTGATTTTGCCATTGAATTTAATGCTGCGGCATCGTTAATCATGATGCATTTGTCACGTATGTCAGAAGAACTGATTTTATGGACTTCTGCACAATTCAAGTTTGTGAATATTCCTGATCGCTTCTGCACAGGCTCTTCAATCATGCCGCAGAAGAAGAACCCAGATGTACCTGAATTGGTCCGTGGTAAATCAGGTCGTGTATTTGGTGACTTGATCAGCTTATTAACCCTGATGAAAGGTCAGCCATTGGCATATAACAAAGACAACCAAGAAGACAAAGAACCGTTATTTGATGCGATTGATACCGTGCGCGGTTCACTCATGGCTTTCGCAGACATGGTTCCAGCGCTTGTTCCAAATATCGAAATTATGCGTGAAGCAGCACTTCGTGGCTTCTCTACCGCAACCGATCTTGCTGACTACCTTGTGAAAAAAGGCGTAGCATTCCGCGATGCACATGAAATCGTCGGTAAAGCGGTGGCTTTAGGTGTTGCAGAAGAAAAAGATTTATCAGAATTGACGCTTGAACAGTTACAGCAATTCTCTGACTTGATCACCGCAGATGTATTTGATAAAGCATTGACTTTAGAAGCTTCTGTGAATGCTCGTGACCATATTGGTGGAACTTCACCAAAACAGGTTGAAGCTGCGATTGCGCGTGCGCACACTCGCCTAGAACAGTTATATTAATCTCCCTATATCCCTCTTTTACAAAGAGGGACTTTCACTGGATGCCATAATGACTAGACAAGTATTTTGCCGCAAATATAAACAAGAGCTTGAAGGCTTGGACTTCGCACCGTTTCCAGGTGCGAAAGGTCAGGAATTCTTTGAAACTGTTTCAAAGCAGGCATGGCAGGAATGGTTAAAACACCAAACCACGCTTATTAATGAAAAGCGTTTGAATGTGTTTGAACCTGATGCGAAGAAGTTTCTTGAAGAACAGCGTGAAAAGTTCTTCAATAACGATGAAAGTGTAGAAAAAGCAGAAGGTTGGACTGAGCAAAAGTAAGTCATTTTGTCTGTTTCTGCGATAAAAAGAGAGCTATTTTCAGCTCTCTTTTTACGTGACATTTACATAAGTAATAAAGCCTTACAGAGTATACACAGTTGTCTACATGACACCTCAGACGCCTCCGCTTATAGTTGTATTCAGAAGGACAAAGAGATACGTTGATATCTCACGTAACGCATGATATTTCTCTCCCAGACTTTTCCCCCGAAGTCTGGGATTTTTTTATCTATATATCCTGAAAATTAAAAAACCGCTCATGATCGAGCGGTTTAAAGTTATTTCATTTTTACACTTATTTCTGATGTACTTTCTGTTCGATTTCTTCAATGCTGGTATGACGCACATCCATACCTTTTGCCATGTAAATCACTTGTTCTGAAATATTACGCGCGTGATCGCCAATACGCTCTAATGAACGCAATACCCACATCACATTAATTACACGTGAAATATGACGCGGATCTTCAATCATATAGGTCATTAAAGTACGTGTCGCAGATTGATATTCACGGTCAATGTCGACATCGGCCATCACCACTTTCAAGGCCTGCTCCACATCTAAACGGGCAAATGCATCCAGAGCATCATGAATCATGACACGCACCTGATTACCAATATGACGTGTTTCCATATAACCACGTGGTGATTCACCTTCTTCACACAAGTTTTGTGCAATACGGGCAATCTTTGCAGCTTCATCACCAATACGTTCTAAATCTGTATTGGCCTTACTCATGGCAATCACCATACGCAAGTCGATCGCAGCAGGATGACGGCGAGCAAGAATCAGGGTTAAACCTTCATCAATATCACGTTCAAACTGGTTAACGGCATTGTCTTTGAATTGAACATCAATGGCTAAATTCGCATCTGTGTCCAATAAAGCATGAATTGAGTTAGCAACTTGTTGCTCCACCAATCCACCCATGGTCATAAACTTGGTATGCACATCTTGCAAGTCTTCATTAAATTGTGAAGAAATATGATGACTTAACACAGGATTGCTTGGGCTCACAGTATGCCTCCACTAGACACATGGAAAATTGATTGGTGATTAGAACATAGAAATGATGAAAGTTTTATGACAATAGCATGGATTTACGCATTGTAAATTGGTGTGAATTGATACAACAAAAATTTTAAAATCTGTTAGTCTAAATACGTCGCTTGACGGAGCGCAGTTAACAAACTGCTGAGATTGTCTTAATCACAGAATTTAAAGGCAAGTACCGTTGAACCTGATCAGGTTAACACCTGCGTAGGAATCAAGCCCAGCAAAAACTTAGCCTTTATTTATCATAGAGATAAATCCGCCATTGTTTTTGGTCGTGCTTGATTCGTTAATGCCATACATAAGGATCATGCCATGAACCAGTTAACGAATCTTTCCCCTGCTGATATTTCTGCTCAACATGAGCAAGACGCTAAAGATTTAACCCGTATCCTACCTGCTTCAAGAAAAGTTTATGTCGAAGGCTCTCGCCCAGACATCCAGGTGCCTTTCCGTGAAATCAGCTTAACAGAAACACCGACAGGTTTAGGCGGTGAACACAACCCACCTGTGATGGTCTATGACACCTCTGGCGTGTATACCGATCCCAATGTAAAAATCGATTTGAATAAAGGTTTGCCACTGGTTCGCCAAGCGTGGATTGATGAACGTCAGGATAGTGACATTCTTTCAGGCCTCAGCTCAGCATTCGGTCAGGCCCGTTTAAAAGATATTCGTACTGCCGACATCCGCTTTGCCCATATTCAAAACCCACGTCGTGCTCAAGCAGGGAAAAATGTCACGCAAATGCACTATGCCAAACAAGGCATAATTACCCCTGAAATGGAATATATCGCTATTCGTGAAAACCAGCGTCAACGTGAAGGCGTCGATATGCGTCAGCATGCTGGGCAAAACTTTGGTGCGCAAAATTTAAAAGAAATTACGCCCGAGTTTGTTCGTCAGGAAGTCGCAGCGGGTCGTGCCATTATCCCAGCCAATATTAATCACCCAGAATGCGAACCGATGATTATTGGTCGTAACTTTTTGGTAAAGATTAATGCCAATATTGGTAACTCGGCCCTCGGCTCATCCATTGATGAAGAAGTGGCGAAAATGACATGGGCAACCCGTTGGGGTGCCGACACGATCATGGACTTATCGACAGGTAAGAACATCCATGAAACCCGTGAATGGATTATCCGCAATTCACCTGTGCCTATCGGTACTGTACCTATCTATCAAGCATTGGAAAAAGTCGATGGTGTGGCTGAAGATTTAACTTGGGAAATCTTTAAAGACACCCTTATTGAACAAGCTGAGCAAGGCGTGGACTATTTCACCATTCATGCAGGGGTATTATTGCGCTACGTACCAATGACAGCGAATCGCCTGACAGGTATCGTGTCTCGTGGTGGTTCAATCATGGCGCAATGGTGCTTGGCGCATCATGAAGAAAACTTCTTATATACTCATTTCGACGAAATTTGCGAAATCATGAAAGCCTATGACGTATCATTTAGCTTAGGCGATGGTCTACGTCCAGGTTGCGTACAAGATGCCAATGATGAAGCACAATTTAGCGAACTTAAAACTTTGGGTGAACTGACCCATCGCGCTTGGGAACATGATGTACAAGTGATGATTGAAGGCCCTGGTCATGTGCCAATGCATATGATTAAGGAAAATATGGATCTACAGCTTGAGGTCTGTAAAGAAGCGCCATTCTATACGCTTGGGCCACTCACAACAGATATCGCGCCAGGCTATGACCATATTACCTCTGCGATTGGCGCAGCGATGATTGGCTGGTATGGCACGGCAATGCTGTGCTATGTGACGCCAAAAGAACACTTGGGCTTACCGAACAAAAAAGACGTTAAAGACGGCATCATCACCTATAAGATTGCAGCCCATGCGGCAGATCTGGCTAAAGGTCATCCAGGTGCGCAAGTTCGTGATAATGCGTTATCAAAAGCGCGTTTTGAATTCCGTTGGGATGATCAGTTCAATTTAAGTCTAGACCCTGATACCGCGCGCAGTATGCATGATGAAACACTTCCAAAAGAAGCGCATAAATCAGCCCACTTCTGCTCAATGTGTGGTCCAAAATTCTGTTCGATGAAAATCACCCAAAATGTGCGAGATTATGCGCAAAATCAACACAATGCCAAGCAGTCAAATGATGCGGAAACAGAAGTTGAAGCAGGTCTCAATGCCATGAAAACCGCTTATCAGGAACATGGTCAAAAATTGTACCACAAAGTGTAAATCGACTAAAAAAAGATTTGCCTGCGAATCATTCTCGGTTAGGATGAGATATGTACAATCTCATCCTGATTGAAGATGAATATTCTTGACCACGCCAGCTATTCAGCCACCGACGTTACGATAGAATCTCGAACACCATTGTTTCGAGGGTTCATTCAAGTTGAGAAAGTGAGCTTAAAACATCGGTTATTTCACCGAAAAGATTACTCGTCCTTGATTCAACGTGAATTAGTTCATCGTCCTGAAGCAGCTGGCGTTTTGCTTTATAGCGATCAGCAACAACGCTTTGCATTGATTGAACAGTTCCGTGTAGGGGCCGTCAATGATCCTGTTTCCCCTTGGCAACTCGAAGTTATTGCGGGTGTACTTGATGGAGATGAGTCTCCAGAAAGCTGTATTCGTCGTGAAAGCTTGGAAGAGTCTGGCTGCGAGATCACTGAATTAAAACATTTATTTAGCTTCTACCCTTCTGCTGGTGCCTGCTCCGAATTTTTCCATTTATATGTTGCAGACGTTCATCTTCCAGAAGATGGGGGTATTTTTGGGATGCCAGATGAAGGTGAAAACATTCAACTTCATTTGTTTGATTATTCCCAATTAGAAGCATTATTTCATAACGGGCGGTTGAGAAACGCACCTGTGATCATGGCATTACAGTGGCTGGCTCAACACATACAACAAAGATAAGAATCTGAAGGGGCTAACGACGGTGACTTTCAAGGTCTCATCATTATCACAGCAAGATTTTGTGATGATACAGATTACCGATACACATTTATTAGAGTATCCCCACCTCGAATTTGTCGGCATGCAACCCGAGCAAAGTTTTCATGCAGTCATCGACATGATGCGCCAGCAACATCCTCATATCGATCTGATCATACACACAGGTGATCTGGCCCAGTCGCCAACACCTTTAACGTATAAACGCTATGTACAACACATGCAAACGCTGGGAATTCCTTTTTTTCATACCCCGGGTAATCATGATGATGTCACGCATTTTCCATTTCATGAGGAAGATCAAACCCAACCGACCGTCGTCGAGTTAGGACAATGGAGCATTATCTTATTGAATAGTGCTCAGCCTCAGCGCATTGATGGAAAAATTAGCGAGATACAGTTACAACGTTTAACCACCTTACTCCATCAATTGCATGATCGTCATGTGATTATTGCCTGCCATCACCACCCTTTTGCAATGCAATCAGCATGGATTGATCAGCACAAATTAAAGAATTCATCTGACCTGCTAGAAACTATTAAACCGTTCTCCAATGTAAAGGCGATCATCTGTGGGCATGTGCATCAGGATTCAATCAATACCTGGCAAGGCATTGAATTTTTATCTACCCCATCGACCTGTATTCAGTTCAAACCTAAAAGCGAGAAATTCGCACTCGATGAAGAGCATCCAGGCTATCGTTTAATCCGCCTGAAAGCCAATGGAGAACTGGAAACTCAGGTCTATCGACTTCCCACTTCACAGCGAATGAGTAGTTCTGAAGTGCTGGGATATGATTAAACTTTTGATTACAAATTACATTGACGAATTCACACAAAATCTGGACGGGAATGACTACCATCTTGTCCAAAAACTCTATATGATGTCGACCCTTGATGGAAAAAACCATCTTAGGTTTCTATAAAAACACTTGCATATCACCATATTTTTTGCGTATAGATAGTACGTGTAAGATGAGGAATGCCCTATATGGCGAATGACAACCAAAATCAAGTCTTGGACGAACAGACAGAAGTGATCGACGATCAAAAATCGGCGAAGCGCGTACGTAAAACCAAACCGAAAGCTTCAGAAGGTGGTACAACTGCGAGCTTATTTGGTATTGCGCCTTATCAGCCGAAGAAAAATGAAGAATATATGTCTGAAGGACAACTTGTGCATTTCCGCCAAATTTTGAACGCATGGAAAGCAGAGTTAATGTCTGAAGTTGATCGTACCTTGAACACCATGCAAGACGAATCAAGCGCACTTCCTGACGTAAATGACCGAGCAACTCAAGAAGAAGAGTTTGCGATTGAACTACGCACACGTGACCGTGAACGCAAACTCATTCGTAAAATTGAACAGTCTATTGAAGCCATTCAAAACGAAGACTATGGTTTCTGTGAAACCTGTGGTATCGAAATTGGCTTACGTCGTCTAGAAGCTCGCCCAACTGCGACTCTCTGTATCGATTGCAAAACTTTGGCTGAAATCAAAGAAAAGCAAAACAACGGTTAAACCATGCTTGAACATACTGCGGAACAGCAAGCAGTTGTTTCGCCAGAATGCTTCCAACAGCAACCAGATTGTTGTAGCTACGTGGGTCGGTTTGCGCCATCGCCAACCGGCCCATTGCATTTTGGCTCACTGCTCACCGCAGTTGCCAGTTATTGTGATGCCAAAGCCAATCAAGGCAAATGGCTAGTCCGTATTGAAGATACCGACATTCCCCGCATTTATCCCAATAGCGAAACACATATCCTCTCCTGTATCGATGCATTTCAGTTTGAACCAGATGCGGAGATTATTTTCCAAAAAGACCGTTTAGATATTTATGAGCAAGTGCTTGAACAACTCAAGCAATCACAAGACATTTACGCTTGCCAATGCACACGGAAAATGTTGGGCTCCAATCACATCTATGCAGGTACCTGTCGCAATCTGAATCTGGATTTTGCCAATCAGGCGATTCGTCTAAAAGTCGCAGATCAATTGATTTGTTTTCAAGACCGTTTACAAGGCCAACAATGTTCTAACTTACAAGATGAGTTAGGCGATTTTGTCTTGAAGCGTCGTGATGGGATTATCAGCTATCAATTGGCGGTGGTGGTCGATGATTATCTACAAGGCATTACCCATGTGGTGCGTGGTGCAGATCTACTCGACAATACTGCTCGACAAATCTGGCTAGGATCTTTACTCAATTATCCCGCCCTAAGTTATATGCATCTCCCTCTGGCCATGAATGATCAGGGCCAAAAGCTGTCTAAACAGAATCTGGCACAAGCCCTTGATATCAGCCAAGCACCCGAACTTCTGCATCAGGCTATTTTAGCTTTGGGACAAGCATCTGTTGAACTGGATCAGCCACGTATCATGCTACAACAGGCCGTACAGCAGTGGGATGTAAATTTGATTCCGCAAGGTATTCATTTAACTGGTACCTATTTATAAGCAATAAAAAGCCCTGCATCATGACAGGGCTTTTTATTTGTTTGAATATCTTAGAAATTCGACTCTTCTTTCACAGGGTTTAACTCTTGTGTCGATGCATCAATTTTCAGGATTAAACTGATCATTGCAGCACACATCATCAATGATGTACCACCATAACTAATGAAGGGTAAGGTCAAACCTTTGGTTGGCATTAACCCCATGTTCATGCCCGCATTTACCAGAATCTGCATCAGGAAAATAATGCTAATCCCGTATGCCAGATAGCCCGCACGCAGATAATTGTGCTGCAAGGCACGATGCCCAATACGAATACAACACGCCAGCATGGTAAATGACAAGATCATCACCACTGACACACCAAAGAAGCCGAATTCTTCTCCTAATACCGCCAACATAAAGTCCGTATGCGCTTCTGGTAAATAAGACAGCTTCTGGACACTATGTCCTAGACCCGTACCAAACCATTCACCACGACCAAAGGCCATCAAGGCATTCGAGAGCTGATAACCGACACCCAATGGATCTGCCCAAGGATTGGTAAATGAGATCAGACGCTGGAAACGGAATGGCTCGAAGATAATCAACGCACTAACACCCGCAAAGATCGCACCCAGCATGATCAGGAACTGGGTCGCTGGTGCGCCTGCCAAGAAGAACACGCCCACCATCATCAGGACAATAACGACTGTTGCACCCAAGTCTGGCTCAGCGACGATAAAGCCCACGGTTAAAGCCATCACACCACTTAAACGTAGCAAGCCTTTCCAGTGTGTACGGACTTCCTTGGCACGGCGTACCACATAATCCGCAGTGAAGATTGCCATGACAATTTTGGCAATCTCGGTTGGCTGTAAGGTAAAGCCACCCACTTTAATCCAGCGATGCGCACCGTTGACTTCGGAACCGACCACCAATACCGCCAAGAGCAGGACAATGGTAATAAGCCATAAAGGGAAAGCATTTTTAAACCAGAGATTCAATGAAACCCGATAGGTTAAAAATGCCACCACCGCAGCAACCACAATCGAAATACCATGACGAATCAAAAAGTAAAAAGGACTCTCATGGATATATTCCGCATATGGCATTGACGCCGATGCAACCATGATTGAACCGAAACATAGCAATGAAATCACACAAAAAATCAGGATATTTCGTGCCGTCATTTCTGCGGGTAGCTTAGGTAAACGATTCAGCAATTGCGAAATCTTCTGTACCGTATTTTGGGCTAAGTCAGCCATAGTTCTGTTCCTAGTTCTTATTTTTCATTCAAGGCATTTACACATGCCACGAATTGATGTCCACGATCATTGTAGCTCTTAAACATATCAAAGCTCGCGCAAGCAGGTGAAAGTAATACCACATCTTCCTCCTGAGTCGCTTTTTGTGCCATTGCAACAGCGTCCTTCAAGCTGGCTGCATGCTGAATCACGGTTGTACCTTGAATTGCCTGCTCAATCACCGCAGCATCTTCACCAATGAGAATCACTGATTTCACATATTTTTGAATCGCATCACGTAATGGTTTGAAATCCTGACCTTTACCTTGACCACCAAGGATCAAAGCCAGTTTGCCATTTTTCACTTCAATTGCAGCACCCAGACCATCAATCGCAGCCAGTGTGGCGCCGACATTGGTTCCTTTCGAATCATTGTAATAACGCACACCATCAATGATTTGAACGTACTCACAACGATGCTCAAGACCTTTAAAATGCTTTAAGGTCTCCAGCATCGAAGCCATAGGTAAACCAATCGCTTCGCCCAACGCCAAACACGCCAACGCATTGGCAACGTTATGCATGCCCTGAATGTACATCTCGGAAGTTTTCAGCAAACGCTCTCTGCCACGTGCCAGCCACATGCTGCCATCTGCATCACGTAACACACCATATTGATTCAAATCAGGTGCATTCAAGCCAAAACTCTGCATCGGTGTCACATCAGGCACCAGAGGACGGCTCAGATTATCATCACGGTTATAAACGACTTTTTTCACACCTTGGAAAATGCGATGTTTAGCCTTGTGATAACCCAGCATATCACCATGACGATCTAGATGATCTTCGCTCATATTCAACACGACAGCAACTTCAGCATTCAAGTGTGATGTCGTTTCAAGCTGAAAGCTCGACAGTTCTAAAATAATTAATTCAGGTTGATCTTTTAATAAATCCAATGCTGGGCGGCCCAGATTTCCACCTACAGCAACTTTCTTGCCCGCATCCTCTGCCATCAATCCAATTAAGGTCGTGACTGTACTTTTCGCATTTGATCCTGTAATCGCAACAATCGGCACTTCTGTGGCACGGCGCAATAACTGAATATCACCGACGACTGGAATGCCTTTTTCAATCGCTTGTTGAATTTCTGGAAGTTGAGGTGCCAGCCCCGGACTGAGAATAATTTCTTCTGCTTGTAATAAAAGATCCGTGTCCAGTTGACCAAAACTGGTACGCACACCTGCTGGAATCTGGTCATGTCCTGGCGGGGTTGCGCGCGAGTCTGTTACTGCAACTTGGTAGCCCTGTTCATGTAAAAAATTTACCGCGGATACACCGGAAATTCCCAAGCCAGCTACAACTTTTAATCCACCGCGCTGTATTAACATTTTTGCCCCATTTTTTGCAGATCACAGAATGGCAAAAATGTTAGCACTTTACTGTTTTAAATGCTTTTTCAGTTTTGGTTTTATTCAATCTTTTTTGTGTCAGTGCGTAAAAGCTTGAACAGGTATAAAAAGACTAATCTCCAATAAAGTTAAGATCACAGCACCGAGCCAATCTATAGATTTAAATGCATATTGCTTAAATTTAAGTTCAATCAATTCGGGTCTTAGCCATAGGTAAATCAAGATTAAATATGAAATAAGCCAAGAGAGGGTTTCTTTATAAATATTCAGATCTTTAGACAATGTAGAAAGATAAAGGAAGGTCATCACTAGGATAAAGCCCAATAGAATCAATTGATGTTTAGAGTTTAACGATTGTTTTTTACTCATCGGAGTCTGATTCATTTTTCTTGTTCCAAAAAAATACCCATCTTACGATGGGCATTTTGAGTTTTATCAACGCCATTTCACCGTTTGGACAGATTCCGTTTTTTTGCTTTCAGACTCATCGGTTGAACAGCCACAGCTTCCACCACAACCAGCAACCATTTTAGGTTTTAACCATACCGCCAAACGCTGCCAACCCAAACGCTGACATGCATTCGATAAGGCTAAAAATGCTGAACCCGCTGTTTGAGGAAATACCTTCTTAAAGACCACAACAGCACTCCACAGCACCAATACAGCAACAATCAAGTACTCAAACATAAGCGTCTCTCCAGTGATTCCCTCCCTTTTTCAAGGGAGGTTGGGTAGGATTTCTTAACCCCAGATGCGCGATGCAATCTGGTAGGTGAAGAAAGACATTAAATACGCCAGACCAAACAGGTAGGCAGTCATTATCGATACATGTTTCCATGAACCTGTTTCACGGCGTACAGTTGCCAAGGTCGCTAAACAATGTGGGGCATAAATGAACCACACCAATAAAGACAACCCTGTTGCCAATGACCAGCCAGAACCATCAGCACTGATTAAATGTGAAAGACCTTGCGCAATTGCATCATCATCCGCACCCGATAATGCATAAACCGTACCCAAAGCCGCAACCACAACTTCACGCGCAGCCATTGCAGGTATCAACGCAACCACGATCTGCCAGTTAAAACCAACAGGCGCAAAGATTGGCTGGAGCAAATGACCCAACATCCCTGCAAAACTATAATCGATGTCAGGTAAAGTTGCCCCTTCTGGTGCTTGCGGGAAAGTACATAAGAACCAAAGTAAAATCGATAGGGCAAAGATAATGCCACCCACACGTTTTAAGAAGATCTTACCGCGATCCAGCAAGCCAATCCCAACACTTCTAATATCTGGAATACGGTAGCTCGGTAATTCAAGTAAAAGCGCATGTTGTGATTTATCTTTTTGCAAAAATTTCATCACGATTGCCACACAGAGCGCACTAACAATACCAGACATGTACAAGCCGAATAATACGAGTCCTTGCAGGTTGAAAATACCCCATACCGTTTGACTTGGAATAAAAGCAGCAATCAATAACGCATAAACAGGCAAGCGTGCAGAACAGGTCATCAATGGTGCAACCATAATCGTGGTAAAACGATCACGTGGATCACTGATACTACGAGTGGCCATGATGCCAGGTACCGCACAGGCAAAGCTTGAAAGTAATGGAATAAAGGCACGACCACTTAGGCCTGCTTTAAACATCAATTTATCAAGTAAAAACGCTGCACGAGGTAAATAACCAGATTCTTCTAAAACCAAAATAAAGAAGAATAAAATCAAGATTTGTGGCAAGAACACAACCACACTACCCGCACCCGCAATAATCCCGTCAACCACCAAACTATGTAGCAAAGGCTGAGAGATATGCTCGCCTAATGCTTCACCGAACCATGCAAAGAATTCTTCAATCCCATCCATAAACGGCGCCGCCCAGGCAAACACGGCCTGGAAGACGATAAACATCATGATTGCAAGGCTAAGTAACCCGAGAACAGGATGTAAGAAAATTTTGTCGAGGAAATCAGTACGTTTGTCTTCCTGATCAACAAAGTTCACCACATCTTTGAAAATAACTTCAATTTTCTGATGGTGAGTCCCTGTTAAACCACTCAGCTCAGTCTGCGGAACAGAATATTTTTCCTGATCCAAGGCATGCAGCAGGTTTTCGATACCTGAGTTACGCACCGCGACAGTTTCAACAACAGGAACACCTAAACGCTCAGAAAGCTTTTGTGTATTGATCTGGATACCACGACGACGCGCCTCATCCATCATGTTTAACACAACGAGAATCGGACGACCCAACTCAATCACTTCAAGCACGAGACCCAAATGCAGTTTTAAGTTCGTCGCATCTACCACACACAAGAAAGCATCTTGCTGACCTTCTTCAGCAATCTTGCCCTGACAAACATCACGGGTAATTTCTTCATCTGGACTCGTAGCTTGTAAACTATAGGTCCCGGGCAAATCCAGCACACGCACGGACTTTCCAGAAGGAAGCTGAAAATGTCCAACTTTACGTTCAACCGTCACACCCGCATAGTTGGCAACTTTTTGGCGTGTTCCAGTTAAATGGTTAAATAAAGATGTCTTACCGCAGTTTGGATTTCCCACAAGGGCAACACGTAACGCATCACTCATGCAGGTGCTCCTTCAAGTTGAATTTCAATTTTATCAGCTTCCGCTTTTCGTAACGCAAAACGCGTAAAACCGAGCTGGATTAGAATCGGATCACCACCAAAAATACCTTTGGTAATCACTTGCACTTGTGTACCAGGCACAAAGCCTAAACTTTCTAAACGAACCGCAACTAAATCTGGCTGTTCTGTCTCATCGACCAAACGATTCACTTTCGTGATCACCGCTACTTGCTTGACTTTTAATGCTGACAATCGCACCGCTCTGACCCTTTACTCTCTTTATTATAGTATACAAGCAAATGAGAATAATTACCAAAAACAATCTCAATGGCATTTACGCTTTTGACAGATCGACAACAATTCATTTTTCTTTTACAGTGCAAAACAAGAAAGTTCAGTAACTCCATTATGTTAAATAAAAAACCGCGAATTCCTGCAGCCGTTAATATTCCAGAACATCTCGGATTTTTACAGGGCTTTCGTGATTATTTGGTTGCTCAAACGGTGAGCCCGCATACCCGTAATGCTTATTTATCTGACCTGATCCAATGTAGTGAATTACATCAAAAAATAGCCTTACCAGAATGGTCGAGTGACGATATTGCAGATGTGCTGATTGCCCTGACCAAAGCTGGTAAAAGCCCCCGCTCAATTGCACGCTGCCTTTCTGCCTTGAGACAATTTTATAAATTTTTACGAGAACAAAAACTCAGGGATGATAATCCCGTTGCCACACATCATTCTCCTAAAATTGGTCGGGCCTTACCCAAAGATTTGTCGGAGCAAGATGTTGAAGCCTTAATTAATGCACCTGATACCAACACTGCACTCGGTCTACGCGATCGTGCCATGTTCGAAGTGCTGTATGCCTGTGGATTGCGTGTATCAGAATTGCTCAACCTGAAACTTGAACTGATCAATTTAAAACAAGGCTACTTACGAATTACAGGTAAAGGGAATAAAGAACGTCTGGTTCCTCTGGGTCAATTTGCCTGTGACTGGATTGAAAAATATTTGGTGGAATCACGCCCGCAACTGTATAAAAGCAGTACCGATTATTTATTTCTGACTCAACACGGCGGCATCATGAGTCGTCAGAATTTTTGGTATGCGATTAAACGCTATGCCTTACAGGCCAATATTCAAGCCGAGTTATCACCACACACCTTACGCCATGCCTTTGCAACTCATTTACTCAATCACGGGGCAGATTTACGTGTGGTACAGATGTTACTGGGTCATAGCGATCTTTCCACCACGCAAATTTATACCCATGTGGCGCAGCACCGTATGCAAGAGTTACATGGTAAATACCATCCACGGGGTTAAAACGACCTTCTGTCTTGGATTAGGTTAAAACTTGATTCCGTTCACACAGCATCAGCAAGATTTAACGAAGTGATTCATTTTTTTTGTTATGCTAAAGCCCTTAAATACGTACAAAAAGGTTCTATATGTTGTTTACTCGGTCTCAGCTTGTAATTGCTTGTACATTAGCATCAACATTATTAGTCAGTGCTTGCTCAAAAGAAAATTCAGCACAAAAACAAGATGCACTCACAGCAAGTGCACCTGCGACAGGTGAAGCTTCAACCTTAAATGAACGCAATGCACAGCAGCGTTTAGTTTCTATATTAGAAAAACATTTCAAGACAGCCAACATCAATGCCAAAATTCTTGCTGTCAAAAAAACTGAAGTACCGAACCTGTTCTGGGTAAGTCTGGAAGGGATGGGTTCAGTCTATGCTACCGCTGATGGCCAGTACATTATTCAAGGTGATGTGGTGCGTTTAGGTGACAAACAACTGCATAATGTGAGCGATGCATTACAAGCAACAGAAAATAAAAAGCATTTAGCTTCACTCAAAACTGAAGACTTGATCGTTTACCCGGCACAAGGGGGTAAAGCCAAGCATGTGATTTATGTGTTCACCGATTCAAGCTGCCCGTATTGCCATAAACTGCATGAACACTTGGCTGAAATTAATGCCAAAGGAATTGAAGTGCGTTATATCGCATGGCCACGTGGTGAACAATTCATGCCAACCATGCAGGCCATCTGGTGTAGCAAAGATCGTAAGGCTGCATTTGAGCAAGCGACTCAAGGTGTAGCTGTAAATGCCACAGAATGTAAGAATCCAGTCCGTGATCAATACCAATTGGGTCTGAACATGGGCGTAAATGGCACACCAGCGATTTATAACGTTGAAGGTGAATATTTAGGTGGCTACATGACACCTGAAGAAATTGTTCAACGCTTAAACAAATAAGCTAAAAATCCTTTTCAAAATCACAAAGACTCGGGCGACAGATTAAAGATGATCTTAGCCCTAGTGTCTCTGCATTTTTTTAGCTATGATCAAGCTTCATTAAAATGATTGAATATAATGGAGTGTGACGTGAAACCAGTTCGTCTGGCGATACTCGGTCTTGGTACTGTAGGTGGTGGAGCCCTTAAATTACTACAAGAAAATGCTGCGGAAATTAAACGCCGTACCGGTCGAGAAATTCAAATTACACACGTAGGCACACGCCGTCCACGTCCAGATTTACAACTCGAAGGGATCAAACAAAGTGATGACTTGATGGAGATCGTACGTCAACCTGATGTTGATGTAGTGGTCGAAGTCATGGGTGGTATTCATCCTGCTTATGAAGTCATCATGGAAGCCATTAAACATGGCAAACAGGTCGTGACAGCCAACAAAGCGTTACTTGCTGAACATGGTAATGAGCTATTTAAGGCAGCAGAAGACAACGCTGTGCAGATTGCTTATGAAGCAGCAGTTGCTGGCGGTATCCCGATTATTAAAGTCATCCGTGAAGGCCTTGCAGCCAACCATATCGAATGGCTTGCTGGCATCATTAACGGTACAGGCAACTTCATTCTGACTGAAATGCGTGAAAAAGGTCGTGCTTTTGAAGATGTGTTAAAAGAAGCGCAAGAACTTGGTTATGCTGAAGCTGATCCAACCTTTGATGTTGAAGGCATTGATGCGGCACACAAACTCACCATTTTGGCTTCATGTGCATTTGGTATTCCTTTACAGTTCAATAAGGTTTATACCGAAGGCATCAGCAAAATCACCGCTCAAGATGTGAAATATGCAGAAGAACTTGGTTTCCGTATCAAACACTTAGGGATTGCACGTCGCGCTGACAAAGGTATTGAGCTACGTGTACACCCAACCTTGATCCCTGCGGAAGAATTGATTGCCAATGTCAATGGCGTGAAAAATGCTGTCTTGGTTCAAGCCAATGCCGTTGGTCCAACACTTTATTATGGTGCTGGCGCAGGTGCTGGCCCGACCGCCTCTGCTGTCGTTGCTGACGTGATTGATATCGTACGTGATATTTCGTATACCGAAGATGGCGCCGGAACAATTCCTCAACTTGCCTTTGAAGCACTCACCAATGTGCCAATCCTCAGTCGTGAAGAAATGACCACGGGTTATTACATTCGCCTGAATGCTGAAGACCAAACGGGTGTATTGGCAGATGTGACCACTATTCTTAGCCGTGCAGGCATCAGTATTGATGCCATCATGCAGCAATCACGCTTAAAAGACCTGATTCCAATCGTGATTTTAACAGATCCGATCGTTGAATCTAAAATGGACGAAGCGCTTGCACAAATTCAAGCATTACCTGCAATTCGTGGCGAAATCGTGAGAATTCGTTTAGAATCGCTCGATAGTTAATCAGTTTAAATCCCCTCACCCTTTCTTCACTCAAGAATGGAACTGCTCTCTTTTGAAAGGGAGCTTGTTGAGCGGGATTTTTTCTCTACCTTATATTGGAACACCATCATGTCGAATGCCAATCGTTATACTGGTCTTGTAGATCGTTATCGTGACCGTTTACCTGTGTCTGCAACTACACGCGCAATTTCTTTAGGTGAAGGTAATACTCCACTGATTAAACTAGAGAACATTCCACGTATTATTGGCAAAAACGTCGAAATCTATGTGAAGTACGAAGGTCTGAACCCAACTGGTTCTTTTAAAGACCGTGGTATGACCATGGCGGTGACCAAAGCAGTTGAAGAAGGCTCTAAAGCGATTATCTGCGCATCTACAGGTAATACTTCAGCAGCAGCGGCAGCCTATGCAGCTCGTGCAGGTATCAAAGCATTCGTCTTGATCCCGGAAGGCAAAATTGCGATGGGTAAAATGGCGCAGGCAATGATGTACGGCGCGATCACCATGCAAATCCGTGGTAACTTCGACGATGGTATGCGTTTGGTCAAAGAAGTTGCTGATCAGGCACCTGTAACGATTGTAAACTCGATCAACCCGTATCGTTTGCAAGGTCAAAAAACCATTGCTTATGAAATCGTAGAAGCATTGGGTCGTGCACCTGATTATCACTGCTTGCCTGTCGGTAACGCGGGTAACATCACAGCACACTGGATGGGTTATACCGAAGCTGTAGCAAACCAACCTGCGGATCAATTCGAACAAGTCATTTATGATGCGGCTACAGATCAGTTCACAGGTCCTAAACCAGAAGGCCTACCAACCATGGTTGGTTACCAAGCTTCTGGCGCTGCGCCATTCTTACGTGGTGCGCCTGTTGAAAACCCTGAAACAGTTGCAACTGCAATCCGTATCGGTAATCCACAAAGCTGGAACCATGCTAAAGCAGTAGTACGTGACTCTAAAGGCTGGTTCGATGAGCTTCAAGACAGCGAAATCTTGGAAGCACAGCGTTTACTTTCAATGTACGAAGGCGTATTTGTAGAACCTGCTTCTGCCGCTTCAATTGGCGGTGCAATCCGTGACATCAAGGCAGGTAAAATTGCTGAAGGCTCTGTGATTGTATGTACCGTGACAGGTAACGGCTTAAAAGATCCAGATACTGCAATCAAGCAATGTGCTGATGCAGTGATGTTGTCAATTGATGCAACAATGGATCAGGTTAAAGACTCGATTCTTTCAAATATGTAAGAATAAATTCTGAAATAAAAAAACCAGTTGCAGGCAACTGGTTTTTTTATGCATTCATATAAGATAAGTAAATTTTAACGATAAAAAAACGCTTCATCATGAAGCGTTTTTTTACATCAAGCGGGATTAAACACGTTTTGGCAAAGTGCTTAACCAGCTTAATAAATTGGTTGCATCACTATTACGTGCTTGCGAACTTGGCGCACCCAATAACACCACAACCGCTGGACGTGAATTCACAGTCGTATGCATTACGACACAACGACCAGCTTCATTGATATAACCTGTTTTTGACAGGTTAATGTTCCAGCCGCCGTTACGGACTAAAGCATTAGTATTGTTTGACTTAAGTACACGGTAGCCTAGATTAAAGTCATAGGTTGGTGTAGTTGAGAATTGACGGATAAGACCGTATTGTGAAGCAGTACTAACTAAAATTCCTAAATCACGTGCAGAAGAGACATTATGTGGATCAAGTCCTGTTGACTCAGCATAACGTGTCGAAGTCATGCCCAATTGCCTCGCTTTGGCATTCATCGCTGCAATAAATGCAGGACGACCACCTGGATAAGTACGTGCTAATGCAGCTGCCGCTGGATTTTCAGACTTCATCAAGGCAAACAACAATGCTTCTGCGCGATTCATCTTATCGCCAGCACGTAAAGTTGAGCTTGAGTTTTTACCACCCGCACCCGCAAAGTCAATTGACTCAAGGGTAATTTCTTCTGACATGTTTAAGCGCGCATCAGCAGTCACTACGGCCGTCATTAATTTGGTAATTGAAGCAATCGGAACCGACATGTTACTGTTTTTGCTGTACAACACCTCACCTGTTTGTGCATCCATGACCAGAGCAGCACGTGCATTCACTGACGGCTGGCTGCTATAGCCAAACGTATCGCGAATCTGTGTCGACTGCTGAGGTGCACTTGATGTAATTGATGCTGAACCACTGTTACGCACTGTTGTGGTCACAGAGGTTGAACCTTGAGGGCCAATCTCTAAGGGTTCATCATCTTCCATTAACTGGCTCGCATCACTTGCAGACCAGTTTAATGTTGCTGAACCACTCGCACGCGAAGAAGCTGGATTGTTATTCACAACCAGTTCAGCAAAACTTGTTGAACTCCACGCCAACAAGATAGACATGCTTAGAACATGCATGATAGATTTTTTAGAATTTTTCACGACACAATACTCAACTCAGGACGCTGCACATTTGCGCTTACCACCATTATGCCTTACATTTGAACAAATCGGGTAAAGCTTTTGTAGACACAATTGTGTACAACTATTCGCTAGAAACGAAGAATAGGATTGCTAATTTTGTCGTTTCATTGCAAGCTAATTTTGCTTTATGTAACAAAAAACCAGTGTTTTTGAAAAAAGGAGGTCTTCTTGATCACTGTTCTCGTTGTTGATGATCATGAACTCGTGCGCACAGGGATTTGCCGTATGCTAGAAGACCACCCCGATGTTGAGGTGATCGGACAAGCTGAGTCTGGAGAAGAAGCGATTGCGCTGGTTCGCCAGAAACATCCCCAAGTGGTATTGCTAGACGTGAATATGCCTGGCATTGGTGGAGTTGAGACAACGCGACGTTTATTGCAGAGTGCACCTGAAACCAAGGTCATTGCTGTCAGCGGTCTGGCGGAAGAGCCCTACCCATCCCTTTTACTCAAAGCAGGTGCAAAAGGCTATATCACCAAAGGTGCGCCAATTTCCGAAATGGTTCGTGCGATTAATAAAGTCATGCAAGGCGGCAAGTATTTCAGTGCAGATATTGCCGAGCAATTGGCCAGTTCCTATCTTTCTGATACTCAGCAATCCCCTTTTGATGCATTGTCAGAACGTGAAATGCAGGTGGCAATGATGGTGGTCAACTGTATCAGCGCACAGGAAATTGCAGATAAATTATTTGTCAGCGTGAAGACCGTAAATACTTATCGCTATCGTATTTTTGAAAAACTGGCGATTGATAGTGATGTCAAACTGACGCATCTTGCGATACGCTATGGACTGATTAAACCTTAAAATTCTTAAAATAATAGTCAACGCCTATGTTAGGGAAAATTGCATCATCGGTCTCTCAGACCGTCTATCGACTGGGCGTTTGGTATAGCGGCTATCGGCTGATTATTGCCGTGAGCCTGCTGCTGATTTATTTATTGACTGCCGAGCAATTAAGCGCCAATTATATTTATCCAGCTTTATATTTTTATACCCTGATCGCGTATATCACACTAAATATCATTCAGCTTTTTATCTTACACTTAGTCCCTGTACAAGTGTCCAGACAGCTGATTATTATCTTCCTGATTGATGTCATCTGCTTGAGTTTAATCACATTTTCAGCCGGCGGGCCAAACCTGCAACTCAGCTTGCTGTATGTCATCATTATTTTCTCCTCAGCCATTTTATTAAATTCACAGCTATCGCTGATCATTACCCTATTTGCCGTCATCATGGTGGTATACCAGCGCTTTTTAGGTGATTTTTTTGATGCAATCAACTTAACTCATCTTGGCAATAGTGTTTTTCTGGCTTTTTTATTTTTTGTTGTGCATGCCATTGGCCGAATTGCAGTTCAACGTTTTAAAATTTTAGAAACCCTTACTTTCCATCAATCGATTGAAATTCATCAGCTGCAAAATATTAATCGTTATATTCTCGAGCAAATTGAAGACGGTTATTTAGTACTGGATGAAAGTAATCATATTGTCTTGACCAATCCAGCGGCCAATACATTATTGGGTATTTATCTACCTGTTTCTCTTGAAAAAACACCATTGATCAAATTGCAGCCTGATCTATTTGAACTGATTAAGTTTAGTGATTTAAAGGACGGCGAAGAGTTTAGTTTTGAATCGCAACAAAGCCCGTATACAGTTCATGTTCGAGTCAAACATTTGATTGTGCCCGAACAGGCACTGGTCTTGCTGATCTTGAAAGATGCACAAAAATTAACCCAGCAGGTACAGCAGCTCAAGCTGGCAGCATTAGGACAACTTTCTGCCAGTATTGCCCATGAAATTCGCAATCCATTGGCTGCAATTGTACAGGCCAATGAACTCCTAAAAGACAGTGATGCACATCAGCAAGAAATGCTGTCACGGATGATTAGCAAGCAAGCCAAACGCATTGACAGCATTGTTCAAGATACTTTGGCGATGGCTCGTAACAGACCAACAGAAGCACAACCCATCCAGCTCACCCCGTTCTTTGAAAGTTTATTAAATGAAGATCTGGCTGATGCAAAACAGATGATCCAGTTAAAACTAGCAGAACAGACTGTAATCGTATTTGATGAAAAACAATTGCGTCAGGTACTGATTAATCTGATCCGTAATGCGTTACGCCATAACGCAACAGACGCCCCTTTTATCGAAGTGGATGTGCATGAAAAAGAAGGTCGAATCTGCATTGATGTCATCGATTTTGGGATGGGTGTCTCAAAACGGGATATTTCTCAGTTATTCAAACCATTTTTTAGTACCGAAATTAAAGGAACTGGTTTAGGATTGTACTTGTCTCACACATTTTGTGAGGCGAATCATGCAAAGCTCACCTATATAGAGCGACAACAAGGAGCATGTTTCAGGATGGAATGCTCAAAATTCATAGATTAGATTAGGTTTTTCGGGGAAATGGCAACAAAACAACCACTCGTCTTGCTCGTAGACGATGAAGAGGACTTATGTCTTTTAATGCAGATGACGCTTGCGCGCATGGGCATCAAGACACATATCGCTTATCGTGTCGAACAGGCAAAAAAATTCTTTACTGAGTTCCAGTATGATGCATGCTTAACAGATTTAAACCTGCCAGATGGTAACGGTTTAGATCTGGTCAAACATGTAACCCAAAACTATCCCAACACGCCGATTGCCGTTCTAACGGCCTATGGCAACATGGACATTGCAATCGCAGCACTCAAAGCAGGTGCGTTTGATTTTGTCAGCAAACCCGTGAATCAAATGCACTTGGATCAGTTGATCCAGAAAGCTTTGAATCGACCACAACCTGAACAGGAAGCCGCTGAAACCGCTTTAGAGAATAAGCTTCTGATTGGACGTTCAGCACCAATCCAGCAACTTCGTATTGCGTTAAAGAAGATCGCGCGCTCACAGGCACCTGTCTTCATTACAGGTGAATCAGGCACAGGTAAAGAAGTGGTTGCCAATCTGGTACATCGTTTAAGTAACCGTAGCGAAGGGCCTTTTATTGCCATTAACTGTGGTGCAATTCCAACTGAATTGATGGAAAGCGAGTTATTTGGACACAAGAAAGGCAGCTTCACTGGTGCAACACAGGATAAGCAAGGCTTAATTCTTTCTGCGCACGGCGGTAGTTTATTTCTAGATGAAATTGCTGAATTGCCTTTAAATATGCAGGTCAAATTACTACGTGCTGTACAGGAAAAGAAAATTCGCCCTGTCGGTTCAGATCAGGAAATTGATGTCGATTTCCGTGTGATTAGTGCCAGCCATCAAGATCTTGAAATGCTGGTCCAACAAGGCCGCTTCCGACAAGATCTGTTCTTCCGTATTCATGTCATGGATCTGGTCTTGCCGCCATTACGTGAGCGCGGTCAG
This sequence comes from Acinetobacter sp. YK3, assembly GCF_001729365.1. Classification (NCBI taxonomy): domain Bacteria; kingdom Pseudomonadati; phylum Pseudomonadota; class Gammaproteobacteria; order Moraxellales; family Moraxellaceae; genus Acinetobacter; species Acinetobacter sp. YK3. The sequence continues at coordinate 22,901 of NZ_LZPJ01000088.1, read as the reverse complement.
GATATTCTGCTATTGGCCAATCATTTTATTCAAAAGATTAGTCAGGAATGGGAAGTCTCGGTGAAGACTTTGTCTTCTCGTGCAGAGCAGTTCTTGTTGCAGCAATATTTCCCGGGAAATGTGCGTGAACTGCGCAATATCATCGAACGTGCAATGACACTAAGCGATGATGAATCGATTGATCTGGCCCATTTGCAAACGGCCCCATTACGCAGCTCGATTGCACATCCAACACCTTCATTTAACAATACGACCGCAGAAGAAGTGGAAACCCCACAACATTCTGCTAGCCCAACAATGAGTTCGAAAAAGCTTCCACCTGAAGGCTTAGAACGCTATTTAGAAAATATCGAAAAAGAAATTCTTCTAAATGCGCTGAATCTGACGCATTGGAATCGCACTTTAGCGGCGAAAAAGTTAGGAATGACCTTCCGTTCTTTACGCTATCGCCTGAAAAAATTTGGTTTAGATACCGAAGATGATGAATAATCTTTAAAAATAAAGCTCCTTAAAAAAGGAGCTTTATTTTTTAGTATCGGCTTTTTAACACCAGATCAGTGACATGTTCAAGATAAGTATCTTCTTTCATTTCAGGCGCTAAAGGCGAAATCTGATTCGGCTGAATCCCTTGCCCCTCAATCATGTTGCCATTAGGTGTGTAGTAATGCGACACCGTCATTTGCAAGGCAGCGCCGCTCGGTAAAGGAAACAGTTTCTGCACCACGCCTTTACCATAACTATTTTCACCCACAACCCAAGCTCGCTTATGTTCTTTCAAGGCAGCGGTAAAAACCTCAGCAGCCGAGGCTGAGCGTTTATTAATTAAAATACCCAGTTTCAGGTTTTGAAATTCAAAAGAAGGTAAAGCCTGAAATTGTTGATCGCCTTCCGAACGGCTTTTCGTAGTCACAATCAGTCCCTGATTCAGGAACAAATCCGCTGACTCAACTGCAGCAGACAATAGACCACCAGGATTATTACGTAAATCGAGAACAACAGCCTTAAGCTTGGCTGAACTATATTCTTCGATCAAACGCTTAATTTCATTGGCAGTGTCTTGCTGGAAAACTCTAATTTTAAGTACAAGTACCTGATTATGCATTAAAACAGGTTCAATATCGGTTTCTACTTTCTTGTTTCTGACCAGAATGGTGGTACTGTTATTATTCTCTGGCTGGATCTGTACGGTACTGCCAATTGAACCATACAGCAGGCCTTGCACCTGATCTTTGTTGAGATTTTTTAATTCCTGATTGTCCACTTTAACAATGGCTTGTCCATTACGTAAACCCAGCTTACTTGAGTCAGAACCCGCTTTTAAGTCCTGAATCTGCCAAGATTTAGAATGCGCATCATAATTTAAATTAAAATCGACAGAGGCTAGATCCCCTTCGGTATATTGAATCAGTTGACGATATTCTTCTGCCGAGAGATAACGAGAATAACGGTCTAAACCACTGACCAACCCTTTGATTGACTGTTGAAATAATGCATCGTCCGACTTCTTATCGACATAGTTATCTTTAACAATACCGTAGATTTGGACAAATTGTTGAATCGATTCAATCGGGACTTCAGCTGTGGGAGGCGCATCTTCCGTCCATCCCGATGAATGCGTAATCGGTGCCGCATAAATACTATGCCCCCAACACATCAACAAACTTGCACATAAGGCTCGGTAAATGTTGTTGTGCTGGGTCATTGCTTCACCTTATTTTAAAGTAATTAAGTTCTTACCCTGCATTTCTGGCGGTACAGGAATGTGCATTAAATGCAGTAATGTTGGTGCCACATCAGCCAATACACCACCTTCCGCAATCGTTGCCTGAGTTGGGCCAACATAAATAAATGGCACCAATTCAGTGGTGTGCTGGGTATGAACCTGTCCACTGTCATAGTCTTGCATTTGCTCTACATTACCATGATCCGCAGTAATTAACATGTGTCCTTTGCTTGCCATCACGGCATCGTAAACACGTCCCAAACAGGTATCCACCGTTTCAACCGCTTTTACCGCCGCATCAAACACACCCGTATGCCCGACCATATCACCATTGGCATAGTTCACCACCAACAGGTCAAACTCACCTGAATTAATGGCATTCACCAACTCATCGGTCACTTCATAAGCGCTCATTTCAGGCTTTAAGTCATAAGTCGCAACATTCGGTGATGGAATCAAGATACGCTTTTCACCAGGATATTCATCTTCACGACCACCGCTGAAGAAGAAAGTCACATGCGCATATTTCTCAGTTTCAGCAATACGCAATTGGGTTTTGCCCAAATCAGACAGATATTCACCAATCGAGTTTTTAAGGCCTTCTGGCATATACGCAACGGGTGCATCAATGCTGGCCTGATAGCGCGTCAACATGACAAATTTAGATAAATTCGGCACCACTTTACGTTCAAAACCAGCAAAATCTTTTTCCACAAAAGCGCGGGTAATTTCGCGAGCACGATCGGCACGGAAGTTCATGAAAACAATGCTATCGCCATCTTGAACTTTGACAGCGTCACCAATACGTGTTGCTTTCACAAACTCGTCATTTTCATTGGCTGCATAGGCTTGCTCTAAACCTTCAACTGCTGAATTGGCGACACGTACGGCTTCGCCTTCCGTCATTAAACGATACGCTTGTTCAACGCGATCCCAACGATTGTCACGATCCATCGCGAAATAACGGCCAATCATCGACACAATACGACCTTGATTTGGATATTGTGCAAATAAGGCATCCAGTTTTTCTAATGAAGGTTGAGCACTACGTGGCGGTGTATCACGTCCATCAAGGAAAGCATGTAAATACACTTTTGCACCGCGTTTTAACGCCAGTTCGCACATTGCGACAATGTGATCTTCATGCGAGTGAACACCGCCTTCTGATAACAAGCCCATCACGTGCACGGCGCCATTCGCTGCTTTAGCTTTTTCAACCGCATCCACTAGAACTTCATGCTCAAAAAAAGCACCCGTACGAATGTCTTTGGTAATACGAGTGAAGTCCTGATACAACACACGACCTGCACCCAGATTCATATGCCCAACTTCAGAGTTGCCCATTTGACCATCAGGCAGGCCCACATCTTCACCTGAGCCAGAAATTAAACTATTCGGATGCTTTGCTTTCATTGCCGTGAGGTTGGGTGTTTTTGCTGCCAGAAAGGCATTGTCATCAACTGCTTCACGATGTCCTACGCCATCCATGATTACGAGAACGTGAGGAATTTTGCCAGCATTTGCATCCGTCATAATGGACTCTCTATTTGTCGATCATTTGATCGGTATATTTTACCGAAGTTTAAGGTATTTCTCTATGACCTCACTCATGGCTTTCATCAATACCGATGATAGAGCCCATGAATGAAAGATCCATTATCTTGCACGATAGAGTAGGTAACTTCCCACCATAAATATGAGAACTACAGGCATCAGCACAAACCATGCTGGAGATGGTGCATAGACCAAACTTGCATAGCCGAGGAAATCTTGTAAGTAGAAGAAGCCAAGTCCCGTAAATAAGGCAATCACCAGACGGAAGCCCATCGACTGTTGACGTAGTGGGCCAAAAATGAACGAGCAGGCAATTAAAACCAGCGTAATCAAGGCAAACGGCGAGGTCACTTTTTGCCAGAACGCCAGTTCATAAGTTTTCGGTACCTGACTATATTCATCCATATAGCGCATGAAACTAATCAACTGGCTGGGTGATAAATCTTCAGGATCTAAAGTCACCATATGCACATATTTCGGCTGTAATGCCAAGCCCAATGCCTGTTGATCATGATCGGTTTTAATGGCATTACCTTGTGCCAATAAATCAACCTGATGTGACTGCTCTAAAGTCCATTGACCATCTTTAACAAACTGGCCCTTTTCAGCATTCACAAAAGACTGCAAACGGTAGTCCTGATCAAAATCAATTGACTGGATATTACGTAACTGGCCTTTTGAGTTGGCGTAATCAATATAAATAAAACGCTGCCCTTCACGGGTCCAGTAGCCTTTGACTTCACCCAACGCCGCCACACTACGTTGCTTCTTAATACTTTGTGCCTGTTCGTTGGTATAAGGAATCACCCATTCACTCAGAACAAAAGACAATACAATCAATAACAGGGCCGAACGCATCACCCAGCCGACGATTCGCCATAAGCTAATCCCGACAGAACGCATTACGATCAATTCACTGTTTGATGCCAATGCCCCAAGCCCCAGTACGGAACCAATCAAGGCTGCAACAGGAAGGATTTCATATAGATAATGCGGTGCACCCCACATCACATACAAGAAAGCTTGCCACGCATTATAGTCGGGCTTGAGCGAGCCTAATTCACCTAAGTAGGTAAACAGAACCTGCAAGAAAGATAACACCAGCGTAGTTCCCAGCATGGCTAGGATCGTGGTTTTTGTCACATGTTTGGCGACTATTCGACGTGCTAACATCACAACCCCACTCGCTGAATACTTCTCTTGAATTTTGGTGCCAGTTTTTGTTTACGCGCAAAAACTGCTGCGGCAATGGCATAAACAAGAAGAACCACTGGATAAGCCCAAATATCAAGCTCTTCCTTACTGATTCGGGTCTTAATCGCAATCAATAATACGATCAAGCTGGCAAAGATAAAGATCGCGGGAATCAAACGATAGTAACGACCTTGACGCGGACTCACCTCAGACAATGCGACCGCCAGCATTAAAGCCACGATAATCACAAATGGGCCAAACACACGCCAGCCCAGTTCACTACGCACGACAGGATCATCACGTTTTTCCCATAACTTGGACATGGATAATGCTTCAACATCACCACTCTCAAATTTTACGTCTTTATCATTTTCTAAACGTAAGCGATAAGACTGGAATTCCGCCTGCGTGTAACGTGGTTGATTTGGATAAATCTCGTAACGACGGCCTTGGACGAGATCCACTACATTGGCAGTATCATTGGCAACTTCAACTCGTGTTGCTTCTTTTGCCAGAATCATGACATCCGGTTTATCGGGTTGATTGCCTTTCTGATAGAAGAAAATATCTTTTAAGTTCTTACGGTCTTCTGAAAGCGAGCCTGCATAAATAGTGTAAGGCCCCGAAGAAATAAACTCTTTCGGACGCACCAGATCAAATCCAGTCCGCACCGCTTGGGTACTGGTTAATTTTTCAAACTCACGTAAGCCCCACGGCCCCATCCAGACCATTAAACAAGTCTGTACCACCAGATACACCACGGTCATTGGCAACAATAAACGGGCCAACTGATTCCGACTGACGCCACTGCCATTTAAAACTGCCATTTCATGGTCGACATACAGACGCCCGAATACCAGCATTAATGCAATAAAGAAACCCAAAGGGAGAATCAACGTTAAAAATTCAGGTAAGCGATAGCCGATAATGCTAAATAAGATACCAGCATCCAAACGACCTTGAGCTGCTACGCCAAAATACTTGATCAAACGACCACCCATCATGATCATGGTTAATAAACCAATGACGACGAGAGATGTCGAAACCACCTGTTTGACGAGATAACGCCGAATAATCAAAGTAATACTTCCAAAAGACCAATCGAAGGTAACGCTAGTTTACCCGAATGTTAAAAATATAAAACCTATCGCTTGTTGCGGATTGCAACCTCATATCTGAAAGTGTTTAATGGACTTATCTTTCTTTTTTGCTCATTAGGTTCTATACAAACAATGAAATTTACACTTCAAAACGCATTCCCAGCTCAGGCGTCTAGCGAATCTTTGTGGATTTTGGTTGATTCAGAACAATTACAACAGAACTTAAATACTTATCAAATCAACCATCTAGATGACGTCCTTAACGCAACCCAATACAAAGCAGGTTTTAACGATAACTTGGCCTTGCTTGCCAATGTCTCTGTTCAAGCCAACACACAATTATTAGGGCTTGGAAAAAGTGACGAGCTAAAAGCGACAAAATTAGCAAAACTCGCACAAAGCATTATCAAATCATCACAAAATAAATTTAAACAAATTAGTATTGATCTTTCAGCTCTACCTGCTGATTTACACGCACTATTTGTCTTGAGCCTCACGCAAGCGGCTTATGGCTATGACGAGTTTAAGTCGAAAAAGAATGAGTTCGTGCTAGAAACCATTCACCTGATTGCCAGCCAGACCACGTTAGATGAAGCACAGTTAAAGCTGATTCATGCGGTTCAGTCGGGTCAAAACTTTGCGCGTGATCTGGGTAACCGTCCTGGAAATATATGTTTCCCTGAATATCTTGCAGATCAGGCGCTTGCGCTTGCTAAACAATATCCAGACTTACTGAAAGTCACTGTACTGGATGAGCAGCAAATGGCTGATTTGGGCATGTATGCCTTCCTTGCCGTGAGCAAAGGTTCGGATCGTCCGGGTCGTATTGTTACCCTTGAATACAATGCCCAAATTGACCAAGCGCCTGTCGTACTGGTGGGTAAAGGTGTGACTTTTGATACTGGCGGTATTTCATTAAAACCAGGCTTAGGCATGGATGAAATGAAATTTGATATGTGCGGCGCAGCTTCAGTTCTTGGAACCATTCAAGCACTCTGTGAAGCACAATTGCCAATTCATGTGGTGGGTGCAATTGCCGCAGCAGAAAATATGCCATCTGCTCATGCGACGCGTCCTGGTGACATCGTAACGACCATGAGCGGGCAAACTGTAGAAATTCTGAATACTGATGCAGAAGGTCGTCTAGTCCTGTGTGATACCTTGACCTATATCAAACGTTTTAACCCTGCCCTTGTGATTGATATTGCAACACTTACAGGTGCATGTGTGGTTGCACTGGGTAAAGTGGTCAGTGGTTTATTCACACCAGATGACGAACTTGCACAAGACTTGCAACAAGCAGGTGAACAGTCACTTGACCGTGTATGGCGCATGCCCGTGATGGAAGAGTATCAAGAATTACTCGATTCACCTTTTGCCGATATTGCCAATATTGGTGGCCCATACGGCGGCGCAATCACAGCGGCTTGCTTCCTCGAACGTTTCACTCGCGACTACCGTTGGGCGCATCTTGATGTGGCAGGTACGGCGTGGTTATCTGGCGCCACTAAAGGTGCTACGGGTCGTCCAGTGCCATTATTGATGCAATTCTTGGCTAATCGTGTTCAAACGAATGGCTAAAATCAGTTTTTATCTCTTTGAAAACAGTCAGGAACGGCAAGTCGAAAGTGCTTGCCGTTTGTGTCGCAAGATTCTGAATCAGCATCCCCACATCTGGTGGTACTGTGCTGATCCAGACTTGCAAAATGAACTGGATGAGCTGCTCTGGAGCTTCGATCCAAAAAGTTTCATTGCGCATGGGATTGACCAGCCGCATAGTCCAGTGTGTATTTCAAAAGATTTACCACCATCCAATGATTGGATCGTGTTTAATTTTAACAATCATGCACTTGAACAAACTCAAGATTTTCGCCACATTATCGAAATTATTGAAAATAATGAAACTGCGAAACAGATTGGGCGGGAAAAATTTAAAATGTATCGACGTTTGGGCATAGAACCTCGTACATTTAAATTATAAATTGGCAATAAAAAACATCATTTTAGGAGTGTCTTGTGGCATTAAATGTAGGTCAGGATTTTAAAAAACGTTGGTTAAATGCACCTGAGGCGGTTCGTCAGACCTATCAGGAAGATTTATCACGTATCTGTGATCTGTTATTACCACAAACCTCAATTCAAACGTGGACACAGAATGAGGAGAACGCTCAACAGCGTTCTCAACAGCGCATTGATCAAGCCTATGCAGATTTAAAAGCAGAATTGCTAGAACAGGCACGTATTCGCAAACAACTGGCGCTCGAAAAAGCACTGGAAGAAAAACGTGCAGCTGAAGCCGCTTATGCCGCACAACTGCAAGCAGATGAAGCGCGTCAGTTTGAACAACAAACCGAGAATTTACTTGCGCTACGTGGTCATATCGATCAGGAAATTGCGCAACAGACCGAGCGCTACCAGACTAACCCAGAACAGCCAAGTATTGATTATGCACGCGGTCAGCGCATCGCCATTGATGATCAGCAGATTCTGTCTGAGCTGGAAAGTGTCCGTGTCCGACTTGAACTTGAAGCCGAAGGCCTGATTGAGCAAGCAGTTACAGTATTCCGTGCCAAGCTGCATGCACTGGCACAAGATGAAATTGAATATATTTTGAAGAACAGTGAGTTCTCGGACGAGAAATAATAAAAAAGCCCAGTTTAAACTGGGCTTTTTTATACTTTATCTTTTATTTTAAGAAACCGTTTTCAGCTAAAAAAGCCATGCTGATATTCGATTCAGTTTTCTGCTCAGCCGCCTTATCACCCAGCAATAAACGCTCGATATAACGTGCCAATACATCAACTTCTAAATTCACTTTGCTTCCCACCTGCCAAGTGCCAATATTGGTACGTTCAGCGGTATGCGGAATCAAATTCAGACTCAGAATATTGCCACGTAAATGGTTAATGGTGAGGCTAATGCCATCGACCGTAACAGAACCTTTTTCAGCCAGATATTTTGCCAGCTCAACCGGAGCAGTCACTTCAAAATATAAAGAGCGTGCGTCTTCGCGAACCAGCGTAATCTCACCCAGCCCATCAACGTGACCACTAACAATGTGTCCACCAAAACGTGTGGTCGGCAACATTGCTTTTTCAACATTCACCGCCTGTCCGACTTTCCATTGCCCGAGCGTAGTACGGTTCAAGCTTTCACGGGAAACATCTGCTGCATACCAGTTCTCGCCCCACTCAATCACAGTCAGGCAAATCCCATTGGTGGCAATCGAATCACCCAAATGTACATCAGACATGTCCAAATCAGTCTGGATACGTAGACGAACATCACCGCCTACACTTTGTAGGCTCTCAACCTTACCTAAACTTTCAATAATGCCTGTAAACATGGGAGTTTCAACCTATCTTTATTGCAGTGTCTGCCACAGTGAATCAGATACCTTAAAGCAAAGAACCCGAGATAACAAGGCATCCCCAAAGCAAATAAAAAGGGCGATCATCTGACCACCCTCTTTCTATACATGATTGAATCATGCATTTATTGCATTTCAGAGACTTGCTGTTCTGCTGTATCTTTGGTTGCAACCTGATTCTTGATCAGGAAATGGCTAAAGAATAATTTATAGCCCAGCACACCTAAGCATGCACCTACGATCGGTGCAATGATGGGTACGATGAAATAAGGAATATCACGGCCACCGGTAAAAGCAACTGGTCCCCAGCCTGAGAAATAAGCCACGATTTTCGGGCCAAAATCACGTGCAGGATTCATGGCAAAGCCAGTCAATGGGCCAAAAGAAGCACCAATCACGGCAACCAGCAAACCGACCAGAATCGGTGCCAAAGCACCACGTGGCAAACCATTGCTGTCATCACCAATTGCCATAATCAGCCACAGCAATAACATGGTAATAAACATCTCGACCATGAAAGCCTGACCCAGCGACAATAGATGATGCGGATAAGTTGAGAAAATTCCCGCCAGCTCCAGACTTTCTACACTGCCACGAACCATGTGATGCGTCTGTTCATAATCTACAAATAAATTGCTATATAGCCCATATACCAGCAGTGCACCTGTCGCAGCACCTGCGACTTGGGCAATGATATAGAACGGGACTTTACGCTTATCAAAACCAGCAAATAAAGCCAAAGCGATGGTCACGGCAGGATTGAGATGTGCCCCAGAAATACCAGCAGACAAATAGACAGCCAATGCAACTGCCAAGCCCCATACAATGCTGATTTCCCACAGACCTAAACTTGCTCCTGCAAGCTTAAGTGCAGCCACCACACCAATACCAAATGATAAAAAAATTGCGGTAGCAAAAAATTCGGCTACACATTGCCCCAATAAGGTGGGTTCCGAGCGACTCATAACAACCTCTCTTGGTCATCGCTGCAAATAGGCAAGACCCTAAATTAAGCTCGGCAAACTATATTTATTTTTGAAACTGGTCAATATTGTTTGGTAAATTTTTAAACGATTGATCAAAAGATTTTTCTCTAAAATCGGTGCGTAAAACAACTAAAATGGATATAAAAATAGAATTCAAGTAATTGTTTTTATTTAGTTTTTTTAATTTTCATTATTTTTAATAGCAGATTTAACCAAACTGACCAACACCATAGAAACGACTAAAAAATGCAAGATATTTACTATAAAAACAGGTACTTATCACATAAACCGATTTTATTTATCTAATTATCCGATTTAACAAAGAAACTGAATACAAAAACACCACTTTTTAAAAGTGGTGTCCTGTTTTACCAAAGTGCCAGTTGGGTGCTATTCCCTGTAGTATCAACCCCGCCCAGTTCAGCGAAGTGATACAACTGCCCTAACAACTGCCGTAACGGCGGTCCAGATTTAGCGTGCGTATCGGTAATCACAATAAATTCCAGTACACGTGCCCGCTCGGATTGACGCTGTTTACTCACCCGATAACGCGGTACATCTTGGGTCAATAAAGTGACTTTACCGCGCTTTAAATTGGCGGTCAGTAAGTCTTTGGGCTCGATATTTCCATCGGTCGAGTAACTAGTCAAAATGTAACGTGCATTGATGGTTTCCAATAACTTTTCATACGCCTCTTTGGCATATTTAGAAGAGTTATAAGGACTTGGACGTTCTTTACGCCAAGCACGATCAATACCGCTTTTAAAACCTTTGGTATCAGGTGAAGGTAAATCGACTTGATCCCATAAGGTCAACGCATTGAGAACGTGATAATTACTGCTATACGCATGTTGATTATACGGCGGATCCAGATATGCCACATCCACTTCAAAACCACTCATCTGATTGGCAAGATGCTGGGCATCGACACACCACATTTCTGCCGCAGGACGTTTAGGATCACCGATCTCACAGAAACGGCTAGGTGTCAGCCATAATAATGATTCAATCCGTTCCAGTGCCGTTTGGGTACGCCCACCCCAGCCCTGATGGAAACTTTTGAAAACGCCACTGGTATTACTAACAAAACTGGCTGAATACAGTAATGGTGCCAATAAAGCACTCATTTCTACATCATTAATTGCACCCTGTGCCTGCCAAGTTGCAATCTGCTGACGAATCGCATCAATACGCATACCGTTACGGCGTTTGAAGAACAGGCGGTCACGTGCAGGATCATACACATCATCATTGCGCGGACATAGATTATGCGTGACCCAACCTTTGACTTCAGGCAAACGGTTCAGATAATCAATGGCTTTTTGATAGCCACCCAATTCTTTAAATGCAGGTGCATCAACACAAGCCAAAATCGCATGATTCAGCGCATGGCTATACGGCTCCCAGTCATTGGCAATCACACGATAGCCATTTTGACGGGCTAAACGAGAAACCACCCCACTGCCTGCAAAAAAATCCGCAAAAATCGGTGGATTCTTTTTCTTGCTATTCAGCGTTCCTGTAATCTCAAGCGCTTCTAAAATCAAATGTAGAAGTCGACGCTTATTCCCAAGATAAGGAACTAACTGATGAAAAAGATATTCGTCAGTCGTACGGGCCGCATGACGACGTTTGTGATAAACCGATGGTTCTGGATTCATATCAACTCTTGGATAGGGAGCAATCTCAGGCGAATGTCTTGCCCAAGTTGGGTTACATCGACCAACTCAAATCGTCGTTGTTCTGCCATTTTACTAAATTCAGCATTGAACATAGCGCGGGCAGATTGACCAAGTAAAGTTGGTGCAACATAACTAATCATTTCATCAACCAAACCTTGCTGTAAAAAGGCGGTGGATAAAGTTGCACCTGCCTCAACCAATACATCATAAATTTGATACTGTTGAGATAAGGTCTGCAATAATTGATTTAAAGGTTGCGGCGTCAATTGTATCACGCCTAAATCGGCAAGTTCTTGACGAAATGGTGTCATCACCATCACTGTTTCAGGATTTTGTAACATCTTGGCTGACAATGGCAGTTGCCCTTGGCGATCTAACACGATTCGTTTCGGCTGTACCACCGTTGATACATCAACATCAGTCAAAGCACGAACATTTAACTCGCAATCATCTGCCAGCACGGTTTGGATACCTGTGATCACGGCGCCTGATATTGCACGCCAATGTTGGACATCCTGACGTGCTTCAGTCCCGGTAATCCACTTGGACTCACCCGAAGCCATTGCAGTACGCCCATCAAGACTCGAGGCCACTTTTAAACGGACATAAGGTAAACCGGTCGACATGGCTTTTAAAAAGCCAAAGTTGAGCGTTTTTGCCTCATCGACACAAATGCCTGTTTCAACTTCAATGCCTGCATTTTGCAAGATCTGAACGCCCTTGCCAGCCACTAACGGATTGGGATCGGAGCATGCCACCACAACTTTTTTGACCTGTGCTTTCACCAATGCTTCGGCACAGGGCGGCGTTCGACCATAATGGGCACACGGTTCCAATGTCACATAAGCGGTTGCATCTTTGGCATGGTCACCCGCCTGACGCAGGGCAAATACCTCTGCATGCGGCTGACCAGCTTTAGGGTGATAACCTTCCCCGATCAGTTGTCCATCTTTGACAATGACACAACCCACATTAGGATTTGGTTTCGTCGAATATTGTCCAAGTCGCGCCAGTTCAATGGCACGTTGCATCCAGTACTGCTGTTCGGATAAATGATCTTGGGTTAACTCAGACATGATTTCTCTAATTTAGTTGTCATTTTCGCGTTGTTGCATTTGTTCAATTTGATGACGAAAAGCATCGACATCCTGAAAATCCTGATACACAGAAGCAAATCGTACATATGCCACATGATCGAGCGCAAAAAGCGCCTGCATAACGATTTCACCAATCGTTCTGGACTTCACATCCCGCTCACCCAAACGGCGAATATGCGACTGGATATCGCTGAGTACGGTTTCAATCTGTTCTTGGGTCACAGGACGTTTCTGTAAAGCATGCATCAATGAGCGACGTAATTTTGCTTCATCAAATGGCTCATTTTTACCATCCGATTTGATAACACGTGGCATCACCACATCATAGCTTTCAAATGTTGTAAAACGCTCACCACAAATGACACACTCACGACGACGACGAATCTGGCACCCTTCGGCGGCCAAACGGGAGTCGATAACTTTACTATCAGCAGCGTTACAAAATGGACAATGCATAGTTGCGCGATTATTTAATCTCTTTGCCTAAGTGTAGCAAAGTTTCTTCAATTGCAGAACCAGCACCCTACAGGCATAAAAAAACAGCCCCATGAGGCTGTTTTTAAATCACATCTTGTCTGTGTTATTCAATACGTTCGCCATGTTGACTCAAGTCAAGACCCATACGCTCATCATCAGCGCTAACACGGATCCCAATCACCAGATCAATCACTTTAAGGATAATGAAGGTCACGATTGCACTGTAAGCGATGGTTGCTAACACACCCTCGATTTGCACCCACAATTGACCTGCAAAAGTTGGTGCGAGTGCAACGTTCGCTGCTTTGATGATTTCATCGCTATAGAAGATGCCCGTAAGAATCGCACCAACAATACCACCCACCGCATGTAGACCAAATGCATCCAAGGCATCATCCGCTTTAAGCAGGCGTTTCAATGCTGTAATTCCCCAGAAACACACCACGCCACCGATAAGACCCATAATCAATGCGCCACCTACACCAACGAAACCAGCAGCAGGTGTAATCACAACCAAACCAGCAACAGCACCTGATGCGCCACCCAGTACGGAAGCTTTACCACGAATCACACGTTCAACAATCAGCCAAGAGAATGCAGCAGCTGCGGCAGCAACTTGTGTTACTAGAATCGCCATACCTGCACGTGCACCAGCGCCTAAAGCACTACCACCGTTAAAGCCAAACCAGCCTACCCAGATCAAGCTTGCACCAATGACGGTTAAGGTCAGGTTATGTGGTGCCATAGACTCACGGCCTAGACCAGTACGTTTGCCTAACATATACGCTGCAACTAGACCCGCGACACCCGCATTGATATGGACAACAGTACCACCCGCGAAATCTAACGCGCCTGCTTTAAATAACCAGCCATCTGCTGCCCAAACCCAGTGTGTAATCGGCGCATAAACCAAGATCACCCAAACTGCGATAAAGGCCATAAATGCAGAATACTTCATACGGTCAGCAATTGAACCACTGATAATTGCAACCGTAATGATGGCAAAAGTCATTTGGAAAATAACGAATAGACTTTCAGGAATGGTGCCTGTCAAGGCATCAAAGGCAACGCCATTCAGCATGGCTTTCGCGAGATCACCAACATAAGCACCTGAACCAGAGAACGCCAGAGAATAACCTACTGTTACCCAGATCAAACTTACAAGAATTGCCGCTGAAAGGCTGAACATCATGGTACTCAGTACGTTTTTCTTACGAACCATACCACCATAGAATAAAGCTAAGCCCGGAATCGTCATCAACAGCACCAACGCAGTTGAAACAAGAACCCATGCTGTATCACCTGTATCGATCGTTGCTTCCGCAGCAGGTGCTGGTGTTGCTTCCACAGGAGCTGGCGCTTCTGCTGCAACAATTTCTGTTGAGGCAGTTGTAGTGTCAACTGCTACAGCGTGTTCAGTAACAGGCGTTGAAGCAGCATCTTCTGCCCAAACCACCGCTGAACCACCTAAGAGTGCGCCAGATAGACTGAGCGCCATAAGCATTTTTTTCATTCGTGTCCCCCAACCTGATTTCGCGAGCTATTGCTATATTTAATAGCTCAGCAAAGTTTGTGCCAACTTAGACAGCATCTGGCCCAGTCTCGCCCGTACGGATACGGATCACTTGCTCTAAATTGGTCACAAAAATTTTGCCATCACCAATTTTGCCTGTGCTTGCGACACGAGTAATCGACTCAATGACGGCATCAACCATTTCATCGCTAATTGCAATTTCAATCTTTACTTTTGGTAAGAAATCAACCACATACTCTGCACCACGGTACAATTCTGTGTGACCTTTTTGACGTCCGAAACCTTTGACTTCAGTTACGGTAATCCCTTGAACACCAATCTCAGAAAGTGCTTCACGCACATCATCCAATTTGAATGGTTTTACAATTGCAGTTACAAGCTTCATGTTTGTTTTCCTTCGGCTTATTTTCACCAGTAAGGTTTTATGTTCAATTTTCATGCCAATATTTAAAGGTTGGGGGTTTTTAAATATCGGACATAAGCTTTCTTTATAACCTATTTAGCCTTGAAGATGTAGATAGTCCATCGAAAATAAGTATCATTTGCTCCTGTTTCACTGGATTTATAAGTCACTCCTCGTTCTGGCCTTAACTGTGCTAGAGGATTGACACAAGCAGTGATACACTGAGCAGCAAATATACATAACTTATTGAGTACTTTATGATTGAAACTCTTTTACAAGCGATTTTGCAGCAAGTTGACCAGCCGAAAAAAGATTTAGAAAAAAATCTGCGTGCTTTATTAAACGAGAGTATCGAAAAACTGGATTTAGTTTCAAAACAAGAACTTGACCGCCAAAGAACAGCGCTTGAGTTAGCCAACCAACGTTTGACTGAACTTCAGCAACAAATGAAAACACTTGAAGAAGTGATTCAGAACAAAAAATAAGCACCAACTTGGTGCATTTCGCACCTCAGAATGATTAAAAATAAAGCACCACAATGGAACAATAACAAGATGTCTTTTGCCAAGATATATACGAGAGGGCTATTGGGGTTACATGCTCCTCAGATTGAAGTTGAAGTCCACATTAGTTCAGGCCTTCCTTCTTTAACAATTGTTGGCTTAGCTGAAGCCGCTGTACGTGAAAGTAAAGATCGTGTGCGTTCTGCCATCATCAATAGCGGTTTTCAGTTTCCAACCAAACGCTTAACCATCAATTTAGCACCAGCCGATTTACCCAAAGATGGTTCTCGACTGGACTTACCGATTGCCTTGGGGATTCTGATTGCTTCTGGACAATTACCAGAACACAGTACAGAAGGCTTTGAATTTATAGGGGAACTGGCGCTTGATGGACACTTACGTCCTGTTTCTGGGGCATTAACCATCGCAATGGCCTGCCAACAAGCCAAACATCGCCTTCTACTGCCCACTGAAAATTTGGATGAAGCAAGCCAGCTTCCCGATTTTGAAGTCTATGCAGCGCAGCATTTACAAGAAGTTTGTGCACATTTTTTGGGCAATGCCCAGCTGGCAGCTGCACCACAACGACCAAACTCAGCCGCATCTGCCTATCAATTTGATCTTGCCGATGTCAAAGGTCAATTACGTCCACGCCGAGCGCTAGAAATTGCCGCTGCGGGCGGACATTCGTTATTATTTAAAGGCCCACCTGGCACAGGTAAAACCTTATTGGCTTCTCGCCTGCCTTCGATTTTACCGCCGCTCAATGCGCAGGAAAATCTAGAAGTCGCCAGTATTTATTCGGTAGCCAACGCACCGCACAGTTTTGGCCAGCGTCCATTTAGAGCCCCACATCATACCGCTTCAGCAATTGCGTTGGTTGGTGGCGGCTCTCAACCCAAGCCTGGTGAAATCACTTTGGCTCATTTAGGCGTTCTCTTTCTGGATGAATTGCCAGAATTTGATCGCAAGGTACTGGAAGTATTACGTCAACCTTTAGAGTCCAAAGAAATTGTGATTTCTCGTGCCGCACGACAAATGACCTTTCCTGCAAATTTCCAGTTTATTGCCGCAATGAACCCTTGCCCATGTGGTTATGCCTTTAATCAGGACAGCCGTTGCCAATGTTCCCCTGAAAGTATTCAACGCTACCAAAATCGTATCTCAGGCCCATTGCTGGATCGTATTGATTTACATATTGATGTACCGCCGTTACAGGCTCAGGAACTACAAGATCGTACGCCAACCGAGAATTCTGCCAGCGTGCGGCAACGTGTGATCACTGCCTACGAAAAACAGATCCAAAGACAGCAGTGCTTAAATCAAGCTTTATCACCGAAGTTATTAGAACAGCATGTTATGCTAGATGACAGTTCGACAAAAATTATTGAGATGGCCCAGCAACGTCTTAACTTGTCTGCACGCGCCTACCATCGTGTATTGCGTGTTGCGCGCACGATTGCCGATTTAGCAGAAAGTGATCTGATCTCAAGTAGTCATTTAACCGAAGCACTATCCTATCGCGGCAACCAAACCTAAAATTTTTATCGAGATTTTTCAACAAAAGAATCCGTCGTAGTACGGATTCTTTTATTAACCAAGATTTTAAAAAAATATATAAAAATAATGTCTTAACTGTATTTATCGAACATGCAATTTAAAGGTCGGCACAATTCAATTGAGTTTCATAAGGCAACAAGTTATGTTGAAAACAGACACCGTTCATTTGTGTTTATACAGTTTTTGATTTCAAAAATAGAAGAATGCTCATTTTTATGGGCAAAAAAATAAACGATATAAGCTGAATTCATCATGAATAAGCTGGATAAATATTCCGAACAAATGACCTAACACTTTCAGCCGAATCAACTTTCCCAAAGGTTGGCGATTATGACCTATGACACCGCACTACTCATGTTAGGATTTTTTGCGTTCTGTGGTGGCCTGATTGATGCCGCAGTAGGTGGTGGCGGTTTAGTTCAAATACCTGCGCTATTACATGCTTTGCCACAGCACAGTATTACCACTGTTTTAGGTACCAATAAATTAGCCGTGTGGGCAGGTACCGTTTCCTCTATTTTTAGATATGTGAATAAAATTAAATTTGTCTGGAAGTTACTCATCCCGACCATGCTTTCAGCATTCATGTTTGCCTTTATTGGTGCCATGACAGTTGCGCATATTCCCAAGCAATTCATGACCTATCTTGTTTTCTTTTTGCTCATCTTGATGGCGATTTATACCTTTCTAAAGAAGGACTTAGGTGCACATAGCACTTATGTCAAATGTGGGCATAAAGAAATTGTTCTGGGGATCTTTTTTGGTGGTTTGATTGGATTCTATGATGGTGTGTTTGGGCCAGGTAGCGGAAGCTTTCTGCTGTTCTTATTTGTAAAAGTGTTTGGCTTTGATTTTCTCAACGCATCTGCATCAGCCAAAATTGTGAATATTGGTACTTTTAGCTCTGCACTTTTATTCTTTATCCCTACAGGTCATGTGCTGTGGGAAATCGGCTTAATGATTGCCGTCTGTAATGTCATAGGTGCTCTAGTCGGCGTATTTCTGGCACTACGATATGGTAGTCAGTTTATCCGGATATTTTTTCTGTTCCTTTTAGTCTTTCTGATTATCAGAATGGGATTATCTATATTCTGAATCCATCGCAAGATATGATTAGATTTAAACGACTTCCCTCAAGCAAATATCTTTCAATATAAAAAAGCCAGCAATAGAGCTGGCTTTTTGTTTATCCAACGAAGCTTAGAATGCTTTGGTCAAGGTAAATACTGCGCCTGTTTCTGTGCCACGTTTATACGGTTGGAAATCTGCATCAATATTGGTTCCTACAGCAGCAAGTTCAGCCGTTAAACCAGATACTGATTTCACGCTATACGTCACACCGACTTTCCAGTCGACATAATTATCGTCTTCGCCACCTGTATCACTAAAGTCATAGTTATCCACTTTGGTGTAACCGACACTTGCTACGCCACCAAAGCCAGTATCTGCAAACGGAATGTTATAGGTTGCGTTCACATACCAGCCATTCTCATCTGTACCAGCAAAGTCATTGGTATAGTTCAAACTACCTAATAGGCTATCACCTGATGCCAATACATTTTTAAAGCCTAGTTTTGCGTAAAGTTCTAACCAGTTCAGGTCAGATGCACTTGGATAACCGTAGTACCATAAACCGACATCTAAAGTCGGCTTACCTGCAAATGGTAACTCAGTCGCATAGCCCACATAAGGATCTAGCTCAAGATGAGGATCAGCCCCACCAAAGTTAACGTTTGAACCCCATACCCCAGCATAAAGACCTGATGAATGTGTTAATGCAAAACCACCTTGTACCGCAGGATCAGATTGAGTTTGTGTAATACCACGATAACGATAATCAGTCGTTAACGCAGCCGTTCCTGAAAAACTCAGGCCGTATTGAGATAATGTATTTGTTTCTTCTGCCATCGCAAAAGTTGAAGTCACTGCACAAATACTCAACGCGATTGCTTTACATGCAAATTTCATCATCTTGATCTCCCCCATGATGGATATTCGACTGATTTAAATTTTAAATTGCATCGCAAAGTAATTAGCAATTGCTGTGCCAACTTCAGCTAAACCATATTTCATCGTGGTCTTAATGAGTAAATTCGCCTTACTCAAATTTTTAATAGTTCTGAATTAAGGCCGATCTAGCATCCTTATTTTTTTTTGAGCGATTTAGACGCACCAACCCATTCAAGATTATTTTTTGCACAAAAAAGAGGCATTTTGTCAGGGTCGAGAAAGTGTAAAATGCTTTCAAATTAAGCTTAAATCAGCAGAAAACAGAAATGTTCCATAAAAGTGCACGGCAAAAAAACTTAAAATGCGCTTAAAAAATATTCTTTTTAGGACAATCCCTTTCGTCATTCGTCGGGATGTTCTTTTTGCAGCAAACAATTGAACACTTTTCACACAAAGAAAAAATAAATATTTAAAATAAAAGAAAAAATACCTCAATAAATCACATAGTTTTATTCGAATAAAACAAAAAACAACCTGGTTATTTTATATCCAAAATAAACAACATTATGACTAATAATCAAACACTTGATCTTAAAATGTATACTTTTTAAACGAGAAACAAATCATAAAATTTTATAAGTATTTTATTTAAAAATAATTAAAAAATTTTAATAAAAATCTATCTTTTTTATGCATAACTTATACAATTGATCAAAATTTCGGTTTTATCCCAAATTTATTATTTTTAATGAGGCGAGCTATGCCAAAGGCAAAGAAACTTACTTTAGCGGTTTTGATTAATGCCGCGTTAATTACCTCAACATATGCAAGCGAACAAAGCGAAGCAAAAGGACTTGTTGAAGATGCCAAAGGGGATATTTTATTCCGTACAGGTTATTTAAATCGTGACAAAAAGAATGGTGTCGAAGACACTAGCTCATATGCTCAGACGGCAATGGTGAAACTGGAAACTGGTTTTACTCAAGGTTTAGTTGGCTTTGGCGCTGGTGTGATCGGCGATGGCTCTTTTAAATTAGGCTCAAACAATAATGCTGGTAACGGCATGATCCCACGCGAACGCTTAAATGGTGTAGATGGTAAAGGTGACACATATGATCACTGGGCACGTGGCGGCGGTTTTGTAAAAGCACGTATTTCGAATACGACTGTAACCTATGGTACACAAGTTCTCGATATTCCTGTTTTAGCAAGTAATACAGCGCGTTTAGTACCTGAATATTTTGAAGGTGTATTGGCAACTAGCCGTGAAATTGATGGCTTAGAGTTAACTGCCGGTAAATTCACTAAAGATCAGTACTCTGACCAAATCAATACTGATGGCCGCAAACTTGATCGTGCTGTCGTTTGGGGCGCAAAATACAAATTTGATGACAACTTAAATGCGGCGTACTTTGGCTTGGATAGCAAAGATAAGCTAGATCGTCATTATATCAATGTGAACTATAAGCAGCCGTTAGATAAAGACAGTGGTCTGACGTATGACTTAAGTGCTTACCACACTAAATGGGATGAAAAGGCAAGTACGTATTCAAGTACAACTGACGACCTGTCTAATCGTAAAAATACCATTTGGGCACTTTCTACGACTTATAACACAGGTCCACATAGCGTGATGCTGGCTTACCAACAAAATAATGGTAATACAGGTTATGACTATGGCGAAAACGCTGATGGCGCTCAAAGTATCTATTTGCCAAACTCTTACCTATCTGACTTTATTGGTAACAGCGAAAAATCTGCACAGTTGCAATATAACGTCGACTTTGGTGGCTATGGCGTACCAGGCTTAAGCTGGACCACCGCCTATGTCTATGGTTGGGATATCAAAGTCAAGAATTTGACTGATAATGCACATGAACGTGAATTCTTTAACCAAGTGAAATACACGGTTCAATCTGGTTTTGCCAAAGATGCGAGCTTACGTTTACGTCACTCGTATTACCGTGCAAGTGATGAATATCAAACAAATGCCTACATTGGCGATACCAACGAATGGCGTATCTGGCTTGATATTCCTGTGAAATTATTCTAATTCACAGCTGATCAAGCAATAAAAAACTCCATTCAAATGAATGGAGTTTTTTTATGACCAGATTTTAAATTTTTTAAAATCTGGTCGAGCATCTCAAAGTTACTTTTTAGCCGCTTCGATTGCTTTAAGTACTTCAGCTTTCGCAACATCAGCACCTTCCCAACCACTGATTTTTACCCATTTACCAGGCTCTAAATCTTTATAGTGTGCAAAGAAGTGCTCAACTTGGCTGATCAATAATGGCGGAAGATCCGTATATTCTTGAACATCTTTATAAAGTGGAGATAGTTTTTCGTGTGGAACAGCGATCAGTTTCGCATCAATACCACCATCATCTTCCATTTTTAATTTGCCCACTGGACGGCAACGAATCACAGAACCAGCAGCAACAGGATGTGGAGTTACAACAAGTACGTCTAATGGATCACCATCTTCAGACAATGTATTTGGAACATAGCCATAGTTTGCTGGGTAGAACATTGCTGTACCCATGAAACGGTCTACAAATAACGCATCTGAATCTTTGTCGATTTCGTATTTGATTGGGGCTGCATTTGCAGGAATTTCGATAATGACATAGATGTCATTTGGTGCGTCTTTACCCGCAGGAATATTGCTATAACTCATATCAACACTCGTTTATATTGTGAAGTAGATGTAAATCGGACAGATTATAACGTGAATACAGCGAAAATGATGCTAGATATGTAGCGAGCTGGCGAATTTTATAGCCAGCTGTCATCAGGTCATTTTGACCGTAATCACGAACAGTAAAATTGGACAAAGTAGAGAGAAAAACCAGATGATAGAACGTAACGTGGCGAGATTGGCCAGATAGCAGATGCCATAAATGACGCGAAATACGATATAAGCCCAGCCCAAAGTCAAAATGAAATACTCTGGCACCACCATATACTCTGCCATCAACATCGCAGCAATAAACAAAGGTAAGCTCTCAAAACTGTTTTGTTGCACAGCATTTGCCCGTGCAGATAGTCCCGTTGTTTTGGCTAAAAAGTCACGAGGATTCTGATTATCTTTTGCTTGAAAACCACCTTTTGATTTTGCAATCAAGGTAAATACATAAGGCAACAAACATGCGACTATAATAATCAATATAATGCCGCTAATACCTTGCATGCTGACATCCATCATTTGAAGTTCTTCTGATCATGCTATCATAACTTATAATTTATTGAACTTTCATGTGTGCTTGTTCAACAAGCGTTTCTTTTACACACATTGTTTGTGTAAAAGTTGTGTTTTTTCATACTGTTTTAAGGTCAACCTATGCCGCAACCAGATCAAAAAGAAATGTTTGAGGTGCTTGCTCAACAACGCCAGCATCAAATTTTAGTTGATCGAGTACTTAAAGTTGTACTCCCGATCATGGCATTTCTACTCAGTGTGATTTGTGCAAATCTAAACTGGCAATCGACACTTGGTACTTTTGTGATTCTGACAGTGGCCTTTTATGCAGTCGGTATTTATCGCCTGACACTCTGGCACTGGCTGACCGCCATTGTGCTCTATGCAGTTGCCGATAATTATTTTAGTTTTAATGGCATTGATCCGACACGATTACGTTTCCAGCTCGCGACCATGGTCGTTTTTGTGGGCATCGTTGGTATTGGTCGACCTTATATTGACCGCTGGTTAATGAAATCAAAAGGTTCAAAATGAACCCAATAAAAAAACGCCGCAATTGCGGCGTT
>NZ_LZPJ01000087.1:0-15278 GCF_001729365.1 Acinetobacter sp. YK3 | reverse complement strand
CTTTTATTGAGTTGAAAATTAATTTTTAGGTATAAATTATTGTTATAAAAATGTTGCATCGTAAGTTTTAAAGTTTAAGAGTGTAAATACATTCTTTCCAATACTGCTAGGTATGGTTTTTAACCCGTCAGAAACTATTCAAAAAGGTGAGGGGTAAGATGGGGTAAATTCAGCCTGTTATTTTTATAAAATTAATAAAATACAAAGAGTTATAACTCTGGTTCAACTGACGCCACCTCCACCAGTATATTTCCAAGGTTTACAGCCCTGAGCCATGTTCTGGATATTCAGAAAGGGTTGCAGCAGTCGATGCAGGCTTTGAATTAGATGTTATAAATATTGTAGATGTTGATACGAATCATGAAGTTAGAAGGGCTTCTAACTAAGCCACTCTAACTTTAAAGTTCAACGAGTGCTGGATGTTATCTTTGATTTGAATAATATAATTTTGAACTGCTTATTTAATAGATACTAATCAATTAGATTTTATTAGGCAGCATATTCATATTCTTGGTAATAATTCCCAGCATAATTTCATCTGTGCCTCCTGCAATAGAGGCAACACGTGTATCTCTTAAAAGTTGTGATGCCAAGTTATCCCACATGAAGCCATTACCACCCCAATACTGTAAACAGCTGTCGGTAACTTCTCGTAGTAAGCGTCCAGCCTTAAGCTTTGCCATAGAGGCTAGCATGGTCACGTCTTTCCCAGTACCATGCAATTCAGCAGCATGGTAGGTCAAAGCACGTAAGGCTTCAATTTCAGTTGCTAGTTCAGCAAAGCGAAAGTGTACGTACTGATTATTTATAACAGGTTGACCAAAGGTTGTACGCTCGCGAGTGTATTGAATGGTTTGCTCCAGACATAGATCAAGCGAACCTAAGGCATTGGCACAAACCCATAAGCGTTCTTCCTGAAATTGCATCATTTGCATGGCAAATCCAGCCCCCTCGTTACCAATCAGGTAGTGTTGCGGTACACGTACATCGTCAAAGAATACTTGTGCTGTGTTGGTGGAATGCATGCCCAACTTATGCAATGGTTTAGAGGTACTGACCCCTTTAAGATGAGAGGGTACAACGATCAGAGACTTATTGCGATGTGGCTTGTCATCTGAGGTATTTGCTAACAAACAGAAAAAATCTGCCTGACCGCCATTAGTAATCCACATTTTACTGCCATTAATAATATAGTCATCATTATCTTTACATGCTGTTGTTTTTATCGCAGCAACATCAGAGCCAGCATGAGCTTCTGACACAGCAATTGCACCTACGTAATCACCAGCAATCGCAGGAGTGAGGAACATATCCCTGAGTTCTTTACTACCGAATCGGGCAAGTGCAGGAGTTGCCATATCGGTTTGTACCCCCATCGCCATAGCAACTCCTCCAGCAATGGAACGACCAAATTCTTCAGCAACAATAAGGTTGTAAGATATATCTAATCCTAATCCACCATTTTCTTCAGGCTTGCAAATACCAAGTAAACCAAGACTCCCCATTTTTTTGAATACATCATGAATTGGAAATTGTCCTTGTCTTTCCCATTCTAAAATATAAGGATTGATTTCAGATTCAACAAACTGACGTGCAGTACGACGTAAAGCTTCATGTTCAGTGGTGATGTGCATAGTGAAATCCTTTTCAAACTCGTTGCTTATTTATAATTAATGAAGACTTTTAATGAGAGCTTTGCTTAATCCAAACATACTGTGCACATAACCATAATATTTTGGTAATCCATCTTCTATAGGAGAGATAGCACGGTGATAGAATTCATGCAAACAAGGCTTTGGTAGAGATGAAGGGTCTTTAAAGTTTTGTGCCGGAATAAAGGCATGGTCATGTTTCACATAAGACCTAAGATAGCCAAAAACGGGTTTTTGGCATAGAGTACAAATGCCTCGATTAACCGCTGGTGGCATGCGGAACTTTTTAAATTCAATGGCTTGTAGTTCAGTAGTAACAACATCATTTTTCCACGCCACAACTACATCTGCATACGGAGCTTTATAGACATTTTGACAGATTAAGCAATGACAAATAAAACGCATAATCACAGGACCATTCAGCACCAATTTATTATGTTGACAAGAACATGAGATTTCGAGGCTCATCAGGGTTCCTTTAAATTTGTAATGTTAAAATTGATAACGTGTTGGTGTCTCAATATGGAAATTAATCCACCAACTTCATTTAAAAGTTTTTATAAAGGAAGACCCCTTAATTCCTTACGTAGAATTTTCCCTGACAACGATTTAGGAATGGATTCAATAAAATCCACAATTCGGATGCGTTTATGTGGAGCGACTTTAGCCGCGACAAATGCCATGATTTCATCTTTAGCAATATCTGAATTAGGTTGAAGCACAACAAAGGCACGTGGAATTTCACCAGCATCTTCATCTGGGTGTGCAACAACGGCTGCATCAGCAACAGCTGGATGAGTGAGCAGTAATGCTTCCAGTTCGGCAGGTGGAACTTGATAACCCTTATATTTAATCAGTTCTTTTAAGCGATCCACCACATAAACTTCACCTTGTGCACCTACTTCAACAATATCTCCTGTATGGAGGTAACCATCGCTTGTAATCGTTGCATTGGTGGCTTCTTGATTATTTAGATAGCCCACCATGACATTTGGACCCTTGACCAGCATTTCACCTGCTTGAGTCCGTCCATTTGGAACTTTTTCAACTTCATCGCCCGTTTGGGAATCAACCACTTTGAAACTAATGTTGGGAACAGCTAGGCCAATTGAACCAACTGGAATATTTGGATTATTCAGAGGAGTAACATGGGATACTGGACTTAATTCAGTCATGCCAAAACCTTGTAACAACACCGCAGGAATTTGTGCTGTTAAAGCTGCCCCAAGTGCTTCGTCCATTGGTGCAGCCCCACAAACAATGGTACGAATACTGGATAGATTATATTCTTTTACCAATGGATGTTTGGTTAAAGCAACTGCAATCGGTGGTGCAATATAGATGCTAGAACATTTTTCATTTTGGATGAGTTCAAGAAAAGGCTTTAAGTCAAACTTAGGTAAAATAACCAACTTGCCTCGCTGTTTTAGCGTCAAATTCATAATGACATTCATGCCATAGATATGAAAAAAAGGCAGTACAGCAAGTACTGTATCATCCTCACGTATTGGTAATACAGCTGAACATTGAGCAATGTTTGCAACCAAATTACGGTGAGTCAGCATGACACCTTTTGCTTTTCCCGTTGTTCCTGAAGAATAAGGCAAGACAGCAAGTTGGGTTGCTGCTTGTACGAAGCCCTCTGGTGGTCTATAAGCTTGAGTAATAAGTTCAGCCATAGAGACGTAGTTTTCTACATGATCCAACACAATGATCTGTTTGTGATCAAGTCCAGCATCTGACACACCAGCCACTGCATTAGATAAAAACATTGAGGTTGTGATACAAAGTTTTGCCTTTGAATCATTGATTTGGCTACTAATCTCCATTGGACTATACAATACATTCAGTGTTGTAACTGTTGCACCAGCTCGCAAAATGCCATGAAAAGCAATGATAAAGCCTAAACCGTTCGGCGCATGTAAAGCAATCACATCACCTTGTTGAATGCCTCTTGCATACAGTGCACCTGCAAAAGCATCAATTTTTTGGCGTAACTGACTATAAGTAATTTGCTGGGTACCATCTACCACAGCAATACGTTCAAGTTCCTCATTTTTCAACGAAGAAAAGATGTAGTCATAAATTGAACTTGTTGGGATTTCGACTTCTGGATAGCTGCTGTAATAAGTCATTTGTTGATTATCCTAAATAAGAAGTAGACATTAAGCTTTAAAGGCATCAACAAAAATTTTCAGCATCTTAGTGACACTGGGTTTCACACTAAACTGAGTGAGTTTCTGTGCAGTATCTTTAGCTGAACGAGCGGTAACAAACCATGCTGGTTTTGGTGACAATGCAATTTCACCATTGATAAAGGAACGAGGGAATGGACGGAATGGCCCCCAGATAACACTTCTTTCAGTTCTTTCAACTAAATGGGAGTTATGAACAATACCAATACCACTGCCAACGTTTTCTAATGTATTTCCAGCAAAAGCACCCCAACTCAGTGATGGTACAAGGAAACCGATTGCACTCCAAACATTGATACCAATGGTTCCATAACGTAAATCAGCTAAAGTATTTTCAAATGCTTGTCCCATTG
Organism: Acinetobacter sp. YK3; assembly: GCF_001729365.1. NCBI lineage: Bacteria > Pseudomonadati > Pseudomonadota > Gammaproteobacteria > Moraxellales > Moraxellaceae > Acinetobacter > Acinetobacter sp. YK3. The sequence continues at coordinate 11,078 of NZ_LZPJ01000087.1, read as the reverse complement.
CTTTACGGTCACGTGGTGCAACGATAATGCTCGCACCCAAACTACCATCCAGTTCATTATTGGCAAAAGCAACTGCATTACGGAAAAAATCAACATCGGTACCCTCAAGAGCAATATGACCCAGTACAGGAGCAAAGTATTCTGTGGTTAATAAGTCTTGGGAAGTTTGCTCATTCACTTCAATTAACAAGGTATCTTTGATTCGTTTGGCATTAGGGTAAGCGGCTTGAGCGGCTGCCAGCTTTGCCTCCGAACCTGGATACCACGTTGGTCTTTTTGCTGCTTTTTCAAATTCTTCAGCTACAATTGTCAGAAACTCATCTTTTTGCTCCCAGTCTTTACTCAGGATAATGGCTTGTCCTGCGATACAGTTGTGCCCACCATTATGAGTTCTTTGGGTGACAACATTTTCAGCCTGATAGCGAAGATCTGCTTTTGACCATTTTCCTGGCACAATAATAATTGGTGACACACCACCCAGTTCGCTAGTAATAGGTTTATTGAGTATCGGTCGACCAACTTTTGTGGTAGTTGAACCCCAAACAATCTTATCGTGGGTGATGCCACTGCCTGTAATATGAACGTGTTTAATACCTATATGGTCGGTTAAATAGGCACCAGTTTCAGCATCACCATTGACGACACGTAATAGATTAGCCTCAATCAGTGGTGCAAAAGCCTGTTTATAGATGTCTAAAAGTGAACCAAAGGTTGGATTAAGTTTCAAAACAACTGCCCGATTATGAGCAATCAGTTCATACAGCATATCCAACGGGCCAATGGCACTGATATTTCCTGCACCCAACACCAGTCCAACGCCACCATTTTCACCAAGTCGCTTTGCACCTAAACCTGCTTTAGCCCTTGCTTCTGCCTCAGATACGCCAGGCTCCAACCAAAGATCGCCACGGAAGCCATGAAACAGATTAAATTCGTAGAAGTTACTTGGTAACATCCTAAATTTAATACGACCATTTGGTGCTTTACTGGCTTTAACACCATCCAAAGGTGATTTACCTTGCGCTAATTTTTCTAAACTTTCAATTACAGCAGTAAATCCATTCAGTGTGGCATAGGGACCAGACATCCATTCTTCACCTTCAAGTGAACCTTGTGGCGTGCCTTTCGCTAAAATGGCAGCTTTTGCCCAGTCTTCACTTGCAGTTGCAATACTGGCATGTGTTTTTTTTAGTAAGGCGATTCGTTCCTGTAAATTTGAATTGGCCCATTTTACAATGCCAAGACTAAGATCTTGAATGGCTGTATCTAACTGTGCCTTGGTTGCAAATTGAAGTTCTTTTAATGCTGTAACCATGATTTATCCTTGTTTGAAATAAAAATAAATAAGTTTCAATTTTGAATACTTACTCGTGGATAGGTTTATAAGTTATGTTTTCAACCATGTCCCATAGGGCACTTACCCTCAGGATGCTTAATCGGTGTTGCCTGATACTCCGCCTTAATCCCATCCAGTCCTTTTTCTACCACATGATCAAGGAATCTTAGTCCATGATGTTCTACTAATTTCTTTAATGGTGGGATATGAGTAATTTTATTTAATAACCTTAATGAACCAGAAAGTGCTTCTAAAGTAAGTGCAGCAGGACGATCTTTAGGCAATTCTAAATCATCAGGAAAATTGTAGCCTGGTAAGGTTTGTAGCATTTCTTCAGAAAGTAAACGACGGACAACTGCAGTATGCATCCGTTTGGATAGAGGGAAAGCTTTCATTGTTGATGCTCCGTCAATCACTCCCTGTGTAATGTCTACAGCTTCTTTGCTTTTACCATACAGGAATTGGTGCATTCTGGATTGAATCTGGAATTGTTGCTCATGCGTTTTTCCCAACAGTTGGTTATTTGCACCCTCAAGACGGGCAATCCAGCGCCACATCAGGGCAAAACTGTCTTCTTCTTCTTTACTGACTTCACCACCAAAGTAACGAATAATATTAACGCGATAAGGTCCAAAAATTTGGGCTGTTGCAGCCGAGGCAACCTGACTGATTGGCATTGCCGTAGGGAGTTGCCATTGACCTGCGTGTAAAATTCCCATACGGATCATGGTGTGTAGGAAACGAACACGAACCCATAGCTCCCAACGTGCACCACCTGGCTTCATACCCTCAACGTCCAGTGCTCCGACAAAGCCTGTGGCTGTTTCCCAGAAGCGACGACGATAGTCACCGCCTTTTGCCAATCTCCCTGTACTGCCCATCACCAAAGCAGTTGCTGGGTCTATGTAAGTAAATGGCAGTCCACCATGCATACCAAACAGCATACCAATTGGATTGCGGGCTGCCATTCTTGCACCTAGCTGCATGGCATCAAAGTCAAGCCATGTTGGTACAGTTTCAACATCTGCAAAAAAAGCAATAGCAGCAGGATTTCCTTGTGCTTGCAATTTACGGGCATTGATATATTTATCACCCGCCAACATCTTATTTGCTTTGAGCTCAGCCATGACTGCTTCACAAAGCGGATCACCCACATGATTCCATGCTTCAAGGTCTATATCATTAACGTCAAGATATTGTTCAGAACATGGCTGAGAAGCCAATTGTTTTAGCTTTTCAACACGAGCTGCAAGTTCAAGATTTTTTTCAAGTGTGGAGAAATTTGCATTAGCCATAAATATAACACTGTTATTTATCTATAACAGTGTTATATCATGCGTATCATTGATAAGTAAATACACAATTTTAGGATGTTTGTTGTATGGGAGCTTCAATTAAATACAAAAATCGTCGTGAGTTATTGATATTGGCAGCTGTTGAACTCCTTGAACAAGAGGGACCAAATGCAATGACTGTCCGTAGAATTACTGCCAAAATAGGGGGGACGAGTATTATGATATACAGAGAATTCGGGTCGATAGCCAATTTAGCCTCAACTGTAGTCGATTATGGATTCCAACTACTTGCTAAAGAATTACAGGCACTTCCCAAAACTTCTGATGTATTAGTTGATTTATGGCTTTCTTTTTGTATTGTTCGTGAATTTTCTCTTTCCCATAAAAACCTATATGCAGTGATGTTTGCAGTACAAAATATTGGAGGTCATAAGAGGTCTGGAGAAGAATTGGAGCTAGGTAAAGATACACTTATAATCATTCATGATCTTTGTGAGAAAGCAGTGAAAGAGGAAATCTTTACAACTACTGCATGGCATGCGACCCAATTCTTCTGGACTTTGATGCATGGCCGTCTTATGTTTGAAATAGTAGGATATCTTTCAAAGGAACAGTATCCTTTGGGATCATATAACCAATTGATTGCTACAAGCATGATCGGCTTAGGTGCTAAGACTGAATTGGTCAATGGGGCAATTCCAATAAATCGATAAAGAGTAAACATAAAAGTAGATGGTGGTATTTTCAATAAATATAGGGAAATTTAGATTAGTGTTAAATATTACACTGTTATTTTCTTATAACAATGTTATAGCATGTGTATACTTGATAACTAAATACACCGTTTAGGATACCCGTTGTATGGGAGTTTCAGTTAAGCAAAAAGATCGTCGTGAATTAATGACCCAAGCAGCAGTTGAATTGCTTGAACAGGATGGTCCAAATGCAATGACTGTCCGTAAAATTACTGCCAAAATTGGCATGTCCAGTATTGCTGTCTATACAGAATTTGGTTCTATGGAGAATTTGGTCGCTTCTGTAGTCGATTATGGTTTTTTACAACTCTTACAAAAATTTCAGCAGCTTCCAGATACAAATCAAGTTTTATTAGATTTATGGAATACAGTATGTGTTGCACGTGAGTTCGCTTTGGAACATCGACATTTGTATGCCGTGATGTTTGCTGCTGAAAGTGTTGGGGGATATCAGCGTTCTGGAATTGAGTTGGAACAGGGTATAGAAGGTCTTAAATTTCTGCATGAACTTTGTGTAAGAGCGGTTGATGCAAAAATTTTTTCAAGTAGCTCCCGCCATGCAACACAACATATTTGGGCAACGATGCATGGACGCTTGATGCTTGAACTTGCAGGTTACTTATCAAATGAAAAGGAGCTTTTAAAATCATACGGCTCACTAATTGCAACTAGTATGATTGGACTAGGTGCTAAGATTGATTTGGTCACTAAAACGATTCAAATTAGTTCTGAATATTAATAAAATTCATAAGCTGAAAACTTTGGTTATTAGATCAATTTAATAATGAATAAACCATTATTGAAACAAAAACTTAAAGTGATTTGTATATTACAGCTAAGCTTGGGGTTAGCTGCATGTTTTCCTCCTGAAAAGTGGGAACAAGAGTGGGAGCAAGAACGTCTACAAAAGTTTAATCAAAGTTATGCACCTGAGTTTCAAATTATACACAAAGAGCTTTATATAGATTGGAAAGCAGATAATAGAACAGATGCACAAGTTTTAAAGCTAAAAGTACCAATGAATTATTTACAAGGTGGTGTTTTGGCAGATGGCCGAGTCGGGTTGATCTTAGACAGTGTATCTGGACCATTTGGTTATTCTCGGCCTAAGGATCCAAAAGAAAAGCCCCAACTAGGTTCTATTAGTTTTGAAATCACAGAGAGTGGTCAACCTGTAATACGAGATAAAGATGGACGTCTTTCAAACAAAGAAGATATTTATGTATTTAAAATTTTAAAATATGAAATTAAGGGAAGACCAAATGTTTGGAAATTGACAGGAGACCGCGGCGAAAAACTTGAAAATATTTTTAGGGTAAAAGATGTCAATGGTTTACAGAACTATGAAGACTTAAGTTGCCGTGATGTAGAGCAGTTAAAAGAAAATGTACGACTAAAGGGGATGGGCTATGAAGCATCACAAATGATGTTAGACAAGCTAGCCAATAAAGCCCAAGATGATCCAACTCCTAAAAACTGCGTTTCTAACGAACGGCTTCAATTTTGGATTTCTCCTTCCGAAGTACCTGAGGAAGAAAGTGTAGGTATTTACTGTGGTACGACAGCTAATTGTGAAATTGATTTTAGATATAAATCACGTTATGTGTCGATCATTACACGTAAAAATAGATTGCATGTACTACCTAAGTGGCAAACTTACCGACAACAAGTAATTAAAACCATTCAACAATTTGAAACACAATAAACCAACTTTAAAATAGGATTGATATTGTTTAGGAACTCTATACGGATGAGCCAATATCAAAGCAATAATCAGCGTCGGGAGAATAGGTCAAGATTGGGTAAATTTAAGTTGTATGAAAAATAAAAATAAAATAAAACATTTGGTTATTGTTTTAGTTCAACTGACGCCTTCTCCACCAAAATAATCTTTATATAAATCATCCACTTTTTAAATATGACATTTCTTAGAAAGACTTTAAAAAGATCTAGTTTTTTTGCAGTTCAATCAAATCTATTTATCATTTCTATTTATCTATTCGGTATCGGATTTTTACCTGTTCTACCAAAGAAATCGATGAAAAGAGTAAGGGTTCAGGATTTTATCAAGAGAAGTTGCACCTCAAAGTGATAGTAATACTCATCTTGCAATGGATGGTGATGGAGGAAGTTATTGTTGAAGAGTTTTATTCGGAGAGAGTGAGGCAAAAAAGTCTTAATAAATGCAGAATTAGTCAAGTTAATTATTGAATTTTCATATATTTAAGTTGGTAATAAATGTCTGTATTTTATTATTTAATGTATATAAGATCTTATTTTCACACTTTATTCACATCAATATCTATTAATTTAAATGCTATCATAAAAGTGAAAGGCGTTATTTATGCAACTTAATTAAACGAACAATAATTTTTTCAGGTTTAATTGCTTCTTTAGGTTTTTTAGGCTCCTTTGCAACGCATGCAGAAACACAGACTCCTAAAGCTGTGGATAAGATTGAGGTCGATAAGTATATCGGCAAGTGGTATGAAATAGCACACTTTCCGATGTATTTTCAGCGAAAATGTGTGAGTGATACTACAGCCAATTATTCGATCAACTCTGATAAAACTATTGCTGTAATTAATAGTTGTCGTACAAAAACAGGAGAAACGATTAGTTCTGAAGGTATTGCTTATCCGCAAAATGAAGGGAATAGTATGTTAAAAGTTAGCTTTTTGCCTTCTGGATTACGATGGATTCCGTTCACTAAAGGAGATTACTGGGTTCTAAGAGTTGATTCTGACTACCGAGTAGCATTAGTAGGAGGCCCATCTCATAAGTACCTATGGATATTATCAAGAGATCCGAATCTGGATGCATCAACGTATCAATCGTATGTGCAAACTGCACACGATTATGGATATGATGTTTCTAAGCTGGTTCGAACTTCGCAGAAACAATAAATTGAAAATATTTATGTTGAAATTTTAAAGATTCATATGGATTCATCTTATCAGTTCTTTGAAGATTTCCAGCTCATTATAATTGGCTATTAGAGTTGATAGGCACTATATTTAGTGCCTAGCCAACCAATTATAACAATCTGGATTGATATTGTTTAAGCATGATGAAAGCAATAGCCAAGGCTATGCTGATTGCTAAGGTTGGCAAACAAATTAGAAGAATAACCAGAGACAGAAGAAGAAAAAGTCTCTGTTTTATGTTGCCGGCTCCCCAAATTTGTAAGCTCTGATTTACGAAATTGGAGGTTGTCTGTTTTAAATTAAATGTACGGCTCCACAGCCAGAAAGCCAAAAGAATCAGAAAGCATAGAGCAAGTGCATAGATCATTAAGAGCAATTGATTGACCCAACCAAATAAAACACCAATATGCGCATCAACACCCCAGCGTGTGAGTTTTGCCGCGATTGGAAAATCTTTAAAGTGTAAATGATCAATAACCTTATTATTTCTAAGATCAATAGCGATACTATCTGCTTCTGTAGGCCAACGACGACGTATTTCAGAAACTGTCCATGCTGTATTTATCGTTGTCGGTGGTTTTATTTGAAGTTCAGCACTGCGAATACCATTTTGTCTAGCAAGCTGTAGCACTTGATCAAAATCTTCTGCTTTTATAAGCGACTGATGGCTCATTTGACCCATATCGGTATGATGATGTGCATGACTATCAATCGAATGCATACCCGAAAGAGAGCTAACGAGAGCTGGTGTCTGCCAACTCAAGGCTTGGCGAAGTATGCGGATATTTTCTCCTGTCCATTTAGACCAAGTTAGTCCTGTAATCGCAACAATGAGTAATAATGGAAGCAAGACTATTCCAATTGAGCTGTGCCATTTTAAAACTTTATTGCAGACGGTCTTGCTCTGATTAAAATGTTTTCTAAGTTTATACCAATGATAAAGTCCTGACAGACTGAGAATGGCTAACCAACTTGCTGCAAGCTCACTATAGAGTCTTCCAATGTCACCCAGTAGTAAATTGCTGTGGAGTTGATCGATTAGCGTTCTTAAGGGAAGTACACCGCTCGTACCATAAACAGGTAGTTGCCCCATAACTTCTAATGTATACGGATTCACAAAAACTGCTTGGTTATTCAGTTTATTTTCTGGATCAGCATAAATAACCCGAGTGGTTTGATCCGATGTTGGCGCTGGACGTAGCTCAGTAATTCTTGCTGATTCTGCCATTACAGATTGAGCTGCAAGAACTTGCAGACTCAGTTGTTGTTGAGGGCGATTTTCACTGTGTACATACAACTGCTCCTTATAAATATATTGCTCTAATTGCGGACTGCTGACATACAGAAAACCCGTAAATGCGGCAATAAAAATAAATGGCGCAACAAATATCCCTGCATATATATGGACTAAGCGGAATAGATTTCGCCAATAAGAAGGTTGTTGGGGCATGGCAATCAGAAGTTAATGATGAGCGATTGGGGGGATGAAATTATAACTGTTTAAACCCTATAGAACGACAAGGTAATGTTAATGCGTATTATAAGGTTGGCGGTTATATTCGATGCTGACAATATGTTTACACTTTCATAAGTTTAATGGTTAAGGCTGTATCAGCTTAGCTAGCCTTAACGCATTCATTCAAACATTTTAAAATTTCCATTGCACTGCCAATGATGCATTCAATGGTTCACCAGGCTGTATCCACATCTCACTATAACTCGCCGTGTAATAGGTTTTGTCCAGAAGGTTATTTAGGTTGAATTGATAACGTATTTGTTCACTTGGCGCATAGTAAGCATTTAAATTAATTAATGTATATTCAGGAAGATTGAATCCGTTATCAGTGCTATGACCACTACGCTTCCCAACATAAACAGCTGTTGCCCCTACGCCTATATTTGAGTTGTCAGATAGCATCCATTCATAGTTTGTACTGATTGAACCGCTATGTTTGGGAACGTTGCTTAAGCGCGAACCTTTAGCAAGTGTTTGATCCTTCTCAACCTGAGCATCTGTGTAACTATAATTGGCGCGGAGCGATAACTGGTCATTCAGTTGTGTTTCGACATCTAGCTCTATCCCTTGGCTAGAGACTTCTCCCGCGGTTATCTGGAAGTTGTTATCTATTGGGTCTGTTGTGAGCACATTTTCCTTATCCATTTTAAATAATGCAACACTGATCAGACTTTGTGGGTTGAGTTGGTATTTACTGCCGATCTCATAACTTTGACCTTTTTCTGGATCAAAGGTTTGATTATTGCGATCCATTCCACTATTAATTGCAAATGATTGGCCATAATTGGCATAGACTGACCATGCATCACTTAAACGATAGTTCAATCCAAAACGTGGACTGGTTTTTTGTAAGTCTTTTTGATTTGAGGTCGTGGCAATCTTATTCACAAATTCTTGTGTGACATGATCAAAGCGTAGACCAAGTAAAACACTCCATTGATCATTTAAAAATATCTGATCTTGGACATTGAAGGCGAAGTATTTTTGTCGATCCTCAGTGTCAATAAATAGGGGAAGGTCTGGTAAATATGTTCCATAGGCAGGTTGGTAAATATCAATAGTGTTGGGTATATCTGAACTGTGATTACGTCGTAGCTGCAATTGGCGATATTTCATTTGTCCTGTTTCTGCGCTCAACAATATTTCATGTTTTGCCCAGTCTTGCTGGATCGTGCCTAACATTTCTGTTTGGAATAACACATCATCACTTTTATTATCCCGATAACGTCGCTGCCGCTCTAAAGTACGACCATCGCTTTGTATACGACGAGGTTCACTTGAAAAACCTTTTAATAAACTATCTTTCACACTCACAGCACTTTTGACCTTCCAATCGTCATTTAGCTCATGCGTGAGCCGAATTTGATAAAAATTATCAGTTTGTAAATGATCTCCATCGTCTGGTTCACCTGTATAGGTTCTTGGATTCATCACAATTTTCTGCTGATAAGCACTAATACCCCGATCAAATAATCCTTCTACACGGGTGAATTCTGTGTCTAAGTCCAATTGAGTTCGATCGGATAACTTCCAGCTTAATTGCGGAGAAAAAAACCAGCGCGAATTACTCACATAGTCCCGAAAACTCTGATTATCTTCATGTGCAATAGCAAAACGATATGCTAATTGGTCGTTAATCGGGGCGGTATGCTCAAAGCTAGCACGATATTTTTCTAGGCTATTCGCTCGTAAATTGATTTCACTAGATGATTCCCATGCTGGCTTTTTCGTATTGATATTGAGTAAACCACCAGTTTCTCCTCGTCCATATAGTGCAGCCATTGGGCCTTTGAGAAACTCTAGAGATTCAATATTGACCATATCCCGAGACGCACTGAGACCCCGATTTACACTTAATCCATTTCGAATAATTTGCGGTCCGATATTCGGATCTGTACTAAATCCACGGAATGAAAAATTATCCCAGAAGCCACCACCATAATTGGTTTGGCTGAACACGCCACTGACTTGATTTAAAGTGTCATCTATACGTTGTACATCTTGCTGTTTTAAAACTTCCTGAGAAAGAAAGCTACGACTGGAAGGGGTATCAAGTACATCATGTGTAAATTTCGTCGATGCAGATGTTGTTAAGACATCTTGATCTGCTTTTTGAGCTTGTATGACGATTGTTGGCAGGGGAGTCGTCGAATCAGATGTTTGTGCCCAGACAAAGTTTGACAGTAATGAACATGAAGATATTAGATAAAATTTGGAAAGCATAGTGAGAACATACAAATCAAATGTAATGTTATATTATTACATTAAATTGTCTTTTGCATTTTATTTCTTAAATATTTCATAAGATTGGAAGTGGTTAGCTATTCGAACCATTTCCAATCACCTATCTTAAACAGAGCGAAAACTTACATTCAGTTAGAAATACTTAAGCAGAGTGATATGTTTATTTCTATGTTTAAATTCAGAAAATTTAAAAACTAGAGGATACAGTAATACACTGAGTACAATTGCAATCGCCCAAAGCATTGAAACGGTTTCTACACCGTAATATTCTCCGTAATTTTTACCAAAAATATTGACAGCAATAAGGTATAAAACTTTTAAAACATATAAGTGGATGATATAAAAAAACATCGGCACAGAACCAAATACAATTAAAGGTTTAACCCAACGCTTACTTTCAACTTTTTGCAACAATACTAATAGAATCAGTCCAACACCCAGTAAGAAGTGGCGTAGGCATCGCTTATCTACCGATTGATATGGTTCAGTCTTATATTGAAAGTGGTGAACTGGAAGAAACCCTTAAAGACTGGCGACATCGCTATGAACCGTATCACTTATATTATCCGCATAGACGTGAGCAAGCGCCTTTATTAAATATATTAATTAATGCATTAAAAGAAAATTTTAATAAGGTATAGCGCTTAATCAGGGAGCTTCATATAATTTGATCATAGCTTTATTGCCTGCGGCAATTGCAGCAATTAATGATCTTAATGCTAAATTTACAGGGAAATTCCAAGGTACGACAATCCCTTTAGGCTGATATTGCACTCGTAATTGATTTGTTACGAACAGTTGTTCAGTGTGCCTTTTGCTTGGTCGCATTCAACGCTTCACATGACGAATCGCATGATTTGCCTTTAGAACACATCCGAGGATATCATGGAGTTTCGATTCATCAATTGATCGTGAGCTAAAGTCTCTATTTATTGCATCCGCAATGACATCTTGATAATGGATAATCTGAATTTTGATCTGAGGCATTTTTTCACGGCGCTTGTC